>JAHOYS010000195.1 GCA_019038815.1 Desulfobacterales bacterium
TTTATATATACTCAACAACACTTTCAATGGGATGACGTCTTCTCGGCGGCTGCTCTTTGACACGATACCCCAATGCCACAATCACTGCCACTTCATATTGATTCGTGTCGATATTGAGTGCCTTTTCAACCAGTTCTTTTTCAAATCCTTCAATGGGGCAGGAATCAATCCCTTCTGATGCCGCTGCCGTCATGATATTTGCAAGCCCTATATAACATTGCTTGGAACACCAGGCATAGGCACTCATTCTGGGAAAAACTTGGGTTTCCATATGGTTTTTGTATTTCTTAATATAGACTTTTACTGCATCCTCCGGCAGTTCCCGCCTCTCAAAATTGAATTTAATATACTTGTTTGACGGATCTGCAAGGCTAGGGTTTGACAGGATGACAATAACATGGCTGGCATCCGTGATTTGAGGCTGATTCCAGCAGGCAGGCCGAAGTATCTTTTTTACGGCATCCGAACTGATGACCAAAAACTTCCATGCTTCCAGCCCAAAAGAGGTGGGGGATAGATGAGCGGCTGTCACAATCATATCCATATGCTCTTTTGAAATCTTTTTATCCGGATCAAACAGTTTACATGCATGGCGAAAATTTAATGCTTTAATAACTGAATTCATTATTATCCCCTTTCATAATTTTATGATCTTCCCGGGTTGATCAGGTTCAGCTACATGCAGGGCAATATTTGAGGCATTCAGACTTTTGGATACTTCCAGGAGTGCTTTTTGAGGGCAATTATTCTCTTCGCTCAAATGGGCAAGAATAACGTGTTTCAGGTGATCTGTCTTAAGTTCCGATACCAGTGCTGCGGCATCCATATTGGACAAATGCCCGGTCCTGCCCTTGATCCTCTGCTTGAGATGCCATGGATAGGAACCGTTAATCAGCATTTCCAGATCATGGTTTGATTCAAGGTATAAGATATTAGAATTTTTCAAATGCTCTCTTACAAGATTTGTGGCAATCCCAAGATCGGTTGCTATGCCTATTTTATGACCATTATATTCCATGGTCAGACCCGCAGGATCCCGGGCATCATGAGAGGTGGAAAACGGGCTGATCAGAATCTGGTCTATTTCAAAGGGGGTGCCGCACTCGAAAAAGCATATGTCTTCAATTTTTCCAAGACCCCGGCAGGCCTGCAAAGTCTTTTGTGTGATATATAAAGGAAGTTTAAATCGACGACTCAATATCCCCGCACCTCTGACATGATCGGAATGCTCATGGGTAATGATGATGGCCCTAAGGCTTTCAGGATCTATATTTACACGGTTTAACCGCCTTTCAATCTCAATCCCGGAAAGCCCGGCATCAATTAGGATGGAACTATTATGGCATGACACGAGAAGAGAGTTCCCCTTGCTGCCACTGGCAAGGGGACAGACACAAAAAGATTTATTTTTCTTCATCTTTTTTTGCAGCTTTATAGCTCAGCTTTATTTTTCCATCCCGGGTAACATCCAAAACTTTTACAGAGATGACATCTCCCTCTTTAACCACATCAGTTACTTTTTTGACCCTGTAATCTGCCAGTTCTGAAATATGTACAAGCCCATCAGTACCTGTTTTAATATTTACAAAGGCACCAAAATCCATGATCTTAACAACGGTTCCTTCATAGATCTCACCAATCTCAGGATCAAGGGCGATATCAGATACCATTTTTAAAGCAAGTGCCGCATCTTCTTCGTTTTCAGCCGCAATTTTGACGATACCATCATCATTCACCTCAATGACAGTATTGGTTTCTGCCTGAAGCGCCCGGATCACTTTTCCGCCAGGTCCGATGATATCCCTGATCTTGTCTTTGTTGATCTGAACGCTCACAATTTTAGGAGCATGGGGAGACACTTCATCCCTTGATTTATCAAGGGTTTCCAACATCTTGTCCAGGATATGAAGTCTTCCGCCCAGGGCTTGATTCAATGCTGTCTCCATAATATCTTTGGACAGCTCTTTGATCTTGATGTCCATCTGAAGGGCTGTAATGCCTTCCCTGGTTCCAGCTACCTTGAAATCCATATCACCGAAATGATCTTCATCTCCAAGGATATCGGAAAGAACAACGGTTTTTTCTCCATCTTTTACAAGACCCATGGCAATACCGGATACAGGAGCCTTAATAGGCACCCCGCCGTCCATGAGAGCCAGAGTACCGGAGCATACAGTTCCCATGGAAGAGCTGCCATTGGATTCCATGACCTCTCCCACCAGGCGGATGGTATATTCAAAATCCTCGGGAGAAGGAAGAACCCTTTCCAGGGCACGGTGGGCCAGATTACCATGGCCGATATCCCTGCGGCTTGGGCCGCCTGCCCGACGGACTTCGCCCACGGAAAAGGGAGGGAAATTATAATGGAGCATAAAAGCACGGGTTGTGTCCCCATTATTCAGGGTTTCAATACGCTGCTCATCCCTGCCGGAACCAAGGGTAAGAACACCCAGGACCTGGGTTTCCCCCCTGGTGAAAAGGGCAGAGCCATGGAGTTTTGGCAGGCATGCTGCTTCACAGTCGATGTTACGGATTTCATCAAATGCTCTGCCGTCAATGCGCTTGTCTTCCTTGAGGACAATATCCCTGCTCACGGATTTGATGGCCTGGTAGACCTCTTCTTTAATCTCTTTAATCTGTTCCGGATATTCTTCGGAAAAATGGCCCACCACCTCTTCTTTTAAAAGGCTAAGAGCATTCTGCCGTTCGATCTTTGTTTTGATCTGGACTTTTTCATGGATTTTATCCGTGGCAAAGGCCAATACTTTTTCTGCCAGGGCCTCATCTTTCGCCGGGGGTGTAAAAGGTCTTTTTTCCTTTCCAACGGCTGCTTTCAGTTCCACCTGGAGATCAATGAGGGGCTGCATGGCTTCATGGCCGAAAAAGATGGCATCCAGCATATCTTTTTCAGATACAATATCAGCCCCGCCTTCCACCATAACCACACCGGTTTTGGAACCAGCCACTGTCAGGTCGATATCGCTTTCCTCCATCTGCTCAGGGGTGGGGTTGGCAATGAACTCGCCATTGACCCTGCCCACTTTAATACCGGCAATGGGTCCTGCAAAGGGGATATCAGATATTTCAAGTGCTGTGGAGGCACCCACCAGGGCAAGAACGCCGGGATCGCACAATTTGTCTGTTGACTGAACAGTAGCAATCACCTGGGTTTCAAAATTATAACCAGTCTCAAACAAAGGCCTGATAGGCCGGTCAATGAGACGGGCATTCAAGGTTTCACTTTCCGAAGGCCTGCCGATTTCACGCCTGAAATAATTGCCCGGAATTCTGCCGGCTGAATAGATTCGCTCCTGGTATTCAACAGTAAGGGGTAGAAAGCTTACTTCCCTGGGCTCTTTTGCGGCCACAGCAGTGACAAGCACAACCGTTTCTCCATACTGAACCACAACTGATCCAGATGCCTGTTTGGCAATCTTACCAGTGCTGATGGAAAATTCTTTTCCTCCGATGACTGCTTTTGTAGTTTTTTCCATAATTTCTCCTAATAATAAAAAAGACGGAGACTTTGAGATACCTTAAAAATAATAAACCCGCATGTTTGCTATCAAACATCTGCTTGATGGCAAACATGCGAACTTATTTAAAAGCATTCCAAGCGACTGCCGCCCGGTTAAAAATAATAAGCCGGTTTTTGACCCACAATGTGTCAAAAACCGGCTGTCTGTCATTGTTATCTTCTCAGTCCGAGTCTTTCAATTAAAGAACGGTATCTGCTCACATCTTTTTTCTTAACATAATCCAGAAGACTTCTACGTCTTCCAACAAGAATCAACAGACCCCGTCTTGAATGATGGTCTTTCGTGTGAACTTTAAGATGCTCTGTAAGATAGCTGATGCGGTGGGTCAAAATGGCAACCTGCACCTCTGGTGAGCCTGTGTCGGACTCGTGGAGCTTGAATTGTTCAATCATCTCCTCTTTGTTTTCTGCTAATAAAACCACTTTAAAACTCCTTTGTCTGGAATAAATAAAACATGGTATCTGTCAATGATCTGAACTTATATGATTTCTTATCCGATATTCCATTCAGAAAAAGAACTCAAAACAGATCATTTATACCATTACAAATATGTACAACCTTATATAACTACCAATTAACTTAAAAAAACACAACAATAATTATACTCCTGCCTGTTTTCATTTAATTGAATAATTGCCAGAAGATCATTATTATTATCAATCACCCTCATGAATTGGTTCGGCTTTACCAAAGGGGGTCCGATCTCTTTTTTTAAAAGTTTCTGACCGAATTTAATCTTTCGGGCAATGGACTTATCCACCACAACCCCGGGCATAGATGCAAGACAATCCGATAATGGAATAATTCTTAGTTCGGCTGTCGTTTTATCAAGTCTCTCAAGTGTATCCAAATGGATGGCATCCTCCAGTTTAAATTCACTGGACTGTGTTCTGCAGAGCTTTGACAGATGGGCGCCACACCCAAGTTTTCTTCCTATATCAAAAGCAATGCTTCTGATGTAGGTTCCGGCAGAACAAAAAACTTCCATATCAATATTTGGCAACTCAATATGTTTTATGGTGATACCAAAAATTTCTATCCGCCTTGGTGGTTTTTGAATTTTCTTTCCCTGACGTGCCAGCTTATACAATGGCTGCCCTTTATGTTTCAAGGCAGAAAAGGCGGGAGGCACTTGATCCTGAATACCGATAAAAGATTTTACAGCCTGTTCAACATCCTCTTTGTTTATGGAATCCATAATATTTTTTGAGGCTGTAAAAACTGTCTTGCCTGTTAGATCATATGTGTCTGTTTCCACACCCAGACATATCCTTGCAAGATACCTTTTATGACCGTCAAGAAAAAATCTGGAGATCCTGGTCCCCTTATTAATCGCACAAAGCAGTAATCCTGTGGCAAAAGGATCCAGGGTTCCAGTATGCCCTGCCTTTTCTGCCATCAAGGCTTTTTTTACACGAGCCACTACCCGGGCTGAAGAAACACCTTCAGGTTTATGAATTGCTATAATACCACTTTTCATTTAATTTTTTTATGGCTGCTGTTCGTCTGGTGTATCGGTTGAAGATGTATCGATTAAAGCGGATTTAATAAGCTCATCCATTTTGGCTGCCTTGTCAAAAGAATCATCATAAACAAATTTCAAATCAGGCATATATTTTAACCCTAATTTTGGAGCAATCCTTTTCTTAATAAACCCCTTGGAATCTTTAAAGCCGTCAAGAACCTCTGAAATTCGTTTTTTATCGCCAAAAACAGTAATATACACATGAGCCACTCGAAGATCAGGGGTCACCTCCACGCCACTGATCGTGGCCATCTCAATTCTGGGGTCCTGCATTTTTCTGCTTAAAAGTTCAGTAATAGCATGTTGAATCTTACCACTGATTCTTTCAGCTCGTAAATAGGGTTTCATTTTTTAATTAATCAGCTTTGTACTTTCTTTCTTCAACTTCATAACACTCGATCACATCATCCACCTTGATGTCATTATATTTTTCAAGACCAACACCACATTCATATCCCTGGTCCACTTCTTTGACATCATCTTTAAACCGCCTGAGTGATGATAATTGGGTATCACACTTAATAACTCCATCCCTTAAGAGCCTTACTTTTTTACCCCGGATAACTTTGCCTTCCGCTATATGACATCCGGCAATAGTTCCCATTTTTGGAATTACGAATACATCCCGGACATCTGCCCGACCGATAATGATCTCATGAAATGTGGACGGCATCATTCCATCCAATGCAGTCTTAATGTCATTTATAACATTATAAATAATATCATAAAACCGCATATCCACATTCTCATCCTTGGCAAGTGCTCGAATCTGGGGTGTCGGCCTGACATTAAACCCGACAATAATGGCATCTGAAACAGCTGCAAGCGCCACATCCGATTCATTAATGGTACCGGTACCCGAGTGAACAATTTTAATATCCACTTCCTCTTTAGCCAGATCATTTAACGAATCATTCAAGGCTTCAATAGAGCCGTGGACATCTGCTTTAACAATAAGCCTGAGTTCCTTAATCTCGGCAGCCCCAAGATTCTCAAACATCTTTTCAAGATTGGCCCGGCTTTTCCTGGCCAGCTCCTTTGCCCTTTGTTTGTGCATCCTGTGGCCGGCAATCTGTTTTGCATCCTTATCAGAAGCAACAGCAATAAACTCATCCCCGGCATTTGGTATGCCATGTAAACCAACAATTTCAACAGGTGTACTCGGGCCTGCTTCCTTAATTCTATTGCCCGCATCATCTATCATTGCCCTGATTCGACCGGAATGAAGCCCGCAGACAACAGAATCACCATCCTGCAGGGTTCCCTGTTTTACAAGAACAGTTGCCACTGAGCCACGCCCGGTATCTAACCTTGATTCAACGACATAACCATTTGCCTTTCTATCCGGATTTGCTTTGAGTTCCAGGACCTCGGATTGTAATGAAATCATTTCAAGGAGTTCTTCTATACCATCTCCAGTCTTTGCAGAGACTTTAACAAAAATAACATCTCCACCCCAATCTTCTGCAAGCAGATCAAATTCTGAAAGCTCTCTCATGATTCTGTCAGGGTCAGCCCCATCCTTGTCCATTTTATTAACAGCAACCACAACCGGAACGCCCGCTGCCTTTGAATGGTTAATCGCCTCTATGGTCTGGGGCATCACTCCGTCATCTGCTGCGACAACAAGGATAACAATATCTGTAATCTGTGCTCCCCTGGACCGCATCGAAGTAAATGCAGCATGACCTGGTGTATCAAGGAATGTAATTCGTCCGCCTTTGGATGTTTCAACATTATAGGCACCAATATGCTGGGTAATGCCACCGGCTTCACCACTGGTAATCTTGGATTCTCTGATAACATCCAGAAGCGAGGTCTTGCCATGGTCAACATGCCCCATGATGGTAACAACCGGTGCTCTTCCGATCAGCTTATCCTCGTCGTCATCGCCATTTTCAACATTGAGAAGGGTCTCTTCCTCAAAAGATGCTTTTTCCACCTCAAAATCGAATTCAGTCGCAACCAGCACTGCCGTATCAAAATCAATGGTTTGATTCACCGTTGCCATCACCCCCATGCCCATCAACTTGACAATCATCTCATTGGCTTTGATACCCATGCGTTTTGCAAGTTCGGAAAGTTCAATGGCCTCATCAATCTTAATACGCCTTTTAATGGCTTTTGGTGTTGTAATCTGGGTTTTCTGAAAATTTCCCTTTTTCCCTCTTACATCCTTTCTACCTCTACCGCGTTTTTTTCTGCTGCGGCCACCCTTATATAATGCATCCCCTTCAATGACGGATTTTCTCTTGCGCTGTTTTCTTTTCCCGGCAGGCTTATCATCGCCGAAGTCAACTTTTCTTTTTTCTTTTTTGCGCTTTCCTGTATCTATTTCACCGGGCATGGTGATATCAATTTTCGGAACACCCATTTTAGGCTTCGCAGGAGCAGAAGAGGGAACATGTTCTTTCTTTTTAAACGGTTTTTTCCTAACCCTTCCCTTGGCCTCACTTCTCGTATCAACCCGTTTCTTATCCTTGCCAGACTTGGGTTTTTTCAAATTTTCAAGCACTAAAGGATCAGCAATTTTAACAATCTTAGCTGGTGCTGATTTTTTCTTTTTCTTTTTGGGTTTTTTCTCTTTTTCTTCAGTAATGACCGGTTCAATTTCCTGTACAGTCTCTTCTTTTTCTACAGGCGTTTCGGTTTGTGTTTGTGTCTTTACCAACTTTTTATCCGCAGGAGGAATTTCAATCTTATCAATTTCAGGTTCGGATTTTTTCTTTTCCGGTTCAGTTGTTTTGAGTTTCACAGATTCCGATGTTTTAATGATTTTGGCAGATTTACTCTTTTTAACCTTTGGCTTTGGTTTCTTTTTTTTGGGAGCAGGCTCTGCTTTTTTAGTCGTTTTTTTAATTTCCTGCTCTTTGGACTCTTCTTTAACAGCCCCTGGCTCATCATCTGACGGCGTCACTTTTATCTCTTTTTGTGCCGATGCTTTCTTTTTAACAACAACAGGCTTTTCTGGTTTTCCTTCCACCTTTTCTGCTGTTTCTGCTTCAACTTCCGGCGCATCAATCTCTTCAACCTTCTGCCTTCGTCTACGGATAACAGATGGTTTTACCTTGACATCGGTCTTTTTTTTATCTTTTCCCAAAAGGCTTTTTTTAATTGCGTTAACAGCACTGTCTTCCAGAGAACTCATATGGCTTTTAACATCAATCTTCAATTCTTTCATTTTATTAAGAAACGCTCTGTTCGTCATGTTCAGATCTTTAGCCAACTCATATACTCTGACCTTCGCCATTTGTTGCCCCCAAGTAAGTCTCTTTTATATTCTTTTTTCGTCTGGTATCCGTTGTTTATATAGTCTGAAGTTACACGTAACCTGAAGGTCACACATAACCTTACCTTTAACTGTCTTCACCTTCTTGAGTCTCTTTATCACCTTCCGGTTCTTTATCCAGGCTCTCTTGTCTTAATTCTTCTTCCAGGATAACTTTTGCTTCTTCAATCATTTTTTCAGCTTTTGATTCACTAAAATTAGATATTGAAACAATATCTTCAACAACTGCTTCAGATATATCCACAAGAGAAGAATAGCCACCTTTAAAAAGCACTTCTGCCTTAGACAGTCCTACCCCTGTAAGTTTCATCAGGCTGTCATATCCTTCTTTTACCTCCCGGCTGTATTCCTCCTCACTTGTGACCTCTAAATGCCAGCCGGTAATCTCGCAGGCAAGGGAAACATTCTGCCCCCCCTTACCAATGGCAATGGAAAGATATTCATCGTTTACAATAACTTCCATGGATTGATTATCTTCATCAATAATCACCCTGGCAATCTCGGCAGGTGACAAAGCGTTACAGACAAATCTTGCTATATCCGGATTCCATTGAATAATATCAATTTTTTCACCACGAAGTTCCTGCACAATATTCTGAACCCGGTTTCCTTTCATCCCCACACAGGCTCCCACCGGATCAACATCTGAATCCATCGAGGATACGGCAATCTTGGCCCTGATACCAGGCGTTCTTGCAGCACTGCGCAGGGTTACAATCCCCTCGGACACTTCGGGAACTTCCGTTTTAAACAATTCGATTAAAAATTGTGGATGCGCTCTGGATAAAATAATCTGTTCACCCTTTGATTCTTCTAGTACATCCAGAACATAAGCCCTGATTCTATCACCACGCTTATAATTTTCTTTTGGCATCTGGTCCCTGGGCCTTAAAACAGCCTCTGCCTGTCCCAGATTGACAATGATACTGCCCCTGTCAAAACGTTGAACAATACCATTAATAATTTTACCTTTTTTATGAATAAAATTCTCATAGACAGCGTTTCTTTCCGCTTCCCTCATCTTCTGAATAATAACCTGCTTGGCTGACTGGGCAGCAATTCGACCAAATTCTTCCGTATCGATTCTGACACCCAGACTGTCTCCGATCTCGCACTCAGAATCATATTCATATCCTTCTTCAAGGGTCAGTTCACTGTCAGTATACTCAACTTCTTCTACTACCTCTTTAAAATGGAAAACCTCAACCTCACCACTCTTTTCATTATAGTGGACTTCAATATCAGCCCTGGGTCCAATTTTCTTTCTGGCCGCTGAGACAATAGCCTCTTTCAAGGTATTAATAAGAATTTCCGGTTCAATACCTTTTTCACGGCTTACCTGATCAATAACCCTTTTAATATCTGTGATAAACATGACTTACGCGTTCTCCATATTACTGACCTGCAAGTATTGCTCTGCTGATCACATGGTCTGATATCTCAACCCTTCTCCCATCAACAGCAATCACAACAGAATCATCATTAATTATCTCAAGAATTCCAGTAAACTTTTTTTGATTCTCAATCAACTCATTTGTCTGAATTTTTACTCTCTCACCCTTGAAACGATGAAAATCCTCTTTTTTATTCAAAGGCCGGTTTGGCCCGGGAGAAGAAACCTCAAGCCTGTAGGTACCGATATTCTCTATATGAATATCAATTAAATCTGAAAGCTGGCGGCTCACATAAACACAATCAGTCACTGTTATACCGCCAGACTTATCCAAAAAAAGGCGGACAATATTCTCCCGATGACTATTGACATATTCTAAATGAACAAGCTCAAAATTTTCAGCCTGACACAATGGCTGTGCAACTTCTTTGATCTTTTCAATTAACATGCTGTTATCTTTCTTCAACCTGGTACCCATATAATACAGCCTTAAACACTTACCTTTTTGTTATCCTCAAATACAAAAACGGGCAGATGCCCGTTCCCAAGTATAACATTAACAAAATCCTCACCCAACAAACTCAATGGTTCAGATCATATTTCAACTCCAATAAATGGAACAAATCTGCCATCCTTCCTTTTAAAGATGGAGCGGGCAACGAGACTCGAACTCGCGACATCAAGCTTGGGAAGCTTGCACTCTACCAGCTGAGTTATGCCCGCATTAGCGGTGCAATATACCAAGGCCTATCGGGTTTGTCAATAACACTTTTAACCGGGCAAACCCGGTATTAAAAATGATTATTGCTTTTCTTTTTCCGAGTTATTCCGGCAGATCTGCATTGAATTGATCAAGAATGATTTTTGAAATATTTACATGCAGTTTTTTAATATTTTTTTCTTTCAAGGTTTTGGTTGCCGATCTATAAACAACCCGAAAAGACAATGACTTTTTATCTTCAGCCAATGGCTGACCTTCAAAGACATCAAAAAGAAAAACTTTTTCAATTAATGATTCTTTTTTAGAAATAAATTCAATCTGTTTCAAGATTGCCCCAACCGTCACGGTCCTGTCCACGATAATGGTAATATCTCTTGAAATGGAAGGAAATTTTGGCAGCAGCTCAGCTGTAACTGATTTGGGAAGCAAATCCTGTATGGCGTTAAAATTAAAATCAAAAACAAATGCATCCTGCTTTAACCCATAATTTTTCAAAACTTTTTCATCAATTTTTCCCAGAGTACCCATAAGAGTATCACCGGATTTGACATAGGCTGCATATCCGTCTTTGTAATAAGGACAGGAGTCATCTTCAATTTTTTCAAAACCCGTATTTTCAATCATGAGTGCTTTAAAAAAACCTTCAACCAAACCTTTTAAATCAAAGAAATCAACTTTACTCTTTTTTGAACACCAGGATGAATCGGATCGATTGCCTGTGATCAGGCCCGCAGTCATTTCTTTTTCTTCAGGCAGAGCCCCCTTTTGTGTGGCATAAAAAATCTTGCCGATCTCAAAAAGCTTCAGCGTGTCTGCCTGCTGGGAAATATTTCTTTTCATTGTCTCAAGAAGCCCTGGAATCAAAGAACTTCTTAAAACAGACATCTGATCTGAAATCGGGTTTAAAATAGTTTCAACGCGTCTTCTTTTATCATCATCCGGCAGGCTCAACCTGTCGCATGAGTTTTCATTGATAAAATTATAATTAATGGCTTCAAAAAAAGAAAACCCCGTCAATATCTGTCTGATATCTTCCCTGAGAACGATCTTTTCATCCAAACGCCTGCCTTTTGCAGGAACCAAAGGATAACTTGTCTTGATATTGTTATATCCCCAGAGCCTTGCCACCTCTTCAGACAGGTCTTCAGGTCTTGCAACATCGACTCTGAAAAATGGCACACCGACTTTAAGCCGGGTATCATTTGTTTTCTCAACTTCGAATTCCACTGATTCCAGGATTCCTTTGATTGCATCTGCATCTAAATCCGTACCCAGTCGGGTATTCAAGGAATCCGTATTCAAATCGATTTCAAGGGGAACCGCCTTGTTCGGATATTCATCAATAATATCTCCGGCAATGGTTGCATCGCATATTTGAGTTATCAGGGAAAGCGCCCTGTTTAATGCTTTGACTGTTCCATCAGGATTAACTCCCCGTTCAAACCGATGGGATGCGTCCGTGGCAATACCGGTTTTTTTTGCAGTTTTTCTAATTGAAACAGGATTAAAATATGCACTTTCAATAAGCACTCTGGTTGTGGACTTAGAAATTTCAGAATTTTCACCCCCCATTACCCCGGCCAGTGCCACAGGTCTTTCACCATCACAAATCATGAGCATATCAGATTCAAGCTTATGATCTTTGCTGTCAAGAGTGGTAAAATTTGTATCACTTCCTGCTCTTCTGATGATAATCCTGCCCTTTGCAACTTCATCAAAGTCAAAGGCATGAAGGGGTTGGCCCATTTCCATCATGACAAAGTTTGTAATATCAACCACATTATTGATAGGAGTATGCCCTATGGATTCAAGTCTTTCCTGCAGCCAGAATGGAGAGGGTTCAATTTTAACATCAAATAAAAGCCCTGCTGAGTATCTTGGACAAAGATCAGGGTCAATGATCTGAACTTTTGCATAATCATGGATGGAGACATTTCCAATTTTATCTTCCGGCAGCTTAAAATCAGGGAGTTTTACCTTGGCTTTTGGTTCCATGAAAGCCCCTGCTTCACGGGCCACACCGATTATACTCAAGCAATCAGGCCTGTTTGGGGTTAAATCAATTTCAAATGTCGTATCAGAAACCTTCAAAGCTTCGTCAAGGGGGGTGCCAACAACAAAATCGCCCTCAAGATCCATAATGCCTGCAGCATCCGTATTGAGTCTTAATTCAGATGCACTGCATAACATGCCTGCAGACACTTCTCCCCGAAGCTTACCCTTTTTGATTTTCAGCTCTCCGGGCAGCACAGCTCCCGGAAGCGCACACGGCACAAACATACCTTCCCGTACATTGGGTGCACCACAGACAATTTGAATCTGCTCGTCCCCGCCTGCATCAACCTTGCAGACAGAAAGCTTGTCTGCATTTGGGTGTTTTTTGACTTCATTAACTTTGGCAACAACAATATTATTAAGAAAATCATATCTTTCTTCAACAGCATCAACTTCAAGACCTGCCATGGTCAACTTTTTGGCGATTATGGAAGGCTCAAGGTCAACACGAATATACTCTTTTAACCAACTTAGACTGACTTTCATATTAAAACTGCCTCAAAAAACGCACATCATTTTCATAAAATTTTCTGATATCATCAATACCATATTTGAGCATGGCCATACGCTCGATACCAACGCCAAAAGCAAATCCGGTATACTTGTCTGTATCATATCCTACATTTTCAAAAACAGCGGGATGCACCATTCCTGAGCCCAATACTTCGAGCCACCCGGTTTTTGAACAGATTCGACAGCCTTCGCCCTTACACATAACACAACGGATATCAACTTCAGCGCTGGGTTCAGTAAACGGGAAAAAGCTGGGCCTGAATCTTAAAGAGGTGTCTTTATCGAAAAATTGATGGACAAAGGTGGTCAAAATCCCTTTTAGATCACCAAAAGAAATGTTTTCATCCACCATAAGACCTTCAATCTGATAAAACATGGGAGTATGAGTGATATCTGAATCACATCTGAAAACCTTTCCCGGTGAAATAATTCGAACCGGTGGTTCGGTCTTTTCCATAACACGGGGCTGGGACGGAGAAGTGTGAGTCCTTAAGACAATATTTTCCGACACATAGAATGTATCCTGCATATCTCTTGCAGGATGATATTTGGGAATATTCAAGGCCTCAAAATTATAATAATCTGTTTCAACTTCCGGACTTTCGGCAATATCAAACCCAAGTCTTAAAAAGATATCAGATATTTCTTTGGCCACCTGGGTTATCGGATGAAGAGAACCTCGCAGGATCGGTCGCCCCGGAAGGGTTACATCAATACCTGTAAGCTTTTTATCATCAACCGCCTCCAGTTTTAAAAATGCGGCCTTAACTTCTTTTTCAAGCTTTCCTTTAAGAATATTAGCATCCCTGCCGGCACTGGGCCGCTCATCCTCGGGAAGGGAAGAAATGTTTCTCAAAAATTTTGTGAGTACACCCTTTCTGCCAAGATATTTAGTGGAAAGCTGTTCAAGCTGATCCGAGTCGGTGGCTTGCCCTATAAGTTCAAGAGCTTCTTTTTCAATATCGATAATACTGTTCTGCAAAACACCTCACAAGTCGTTTAAGCTAGTTAAACTTTTGCACTGGCAAGTGAAGCCAACTGGGAGAATGCGGCAGGGTCAGAGATTGCAAGATCAGCCAGCACCTTGCGATCCAATTGGCTGCCTACTAATTTAAGACCATTCATCAGCTTGCTGTATGACAGACCATTCATTCTTGCTGCCGCATTGATTCTGACAATCCAGAGCCGCCTGAAATCTCTTTTACGCACTCTTCTGTCCCGGTAAGCATACATCAATGCCTTATCAACGGCGTCTGCAGCTGTGCGGTATAATTTACTTCTTCCGCCTCTAAATCCTCTTGCAAGCTTAAGCACCTTATTTCTACGCCTTCTTGCCTTAAATCCTCTTTTGACTCTCATCGTGTCAAACTCCTCTGTTCTCTATAACTCAAATTCTTAATAATTTTGATCCGGATGTTATCTATCCGTTGGGTAACATACGCCTGACTGCTTTCATATTATCCTGATCGACCATATTATCTAACCTTAAAGATCTTTTTCTTTTAGTACTTTTCTTGGTTAATATATGGCTGGAATGGGATTTTCTGAATTTATATTTCCCTGATCCTGTCTTTTTAAAACGCTTGGCAGCCGCTCTGCAAGTTTTAATCTTAGGCATTTTATTTTCTCCTGTATTACAGTTTCTAAAAAAAGATGGCAGTATACAGTTAAAAAGTACAATATACTACCATATATTTACTATGTATTCTAAAAAGCAGTCCTGCTGTTTTATGAAAATAGTTTAGATTATTTAGGTCCTAAAAGCATCGTGATAACCCGGCCTTCAAACTTTGGAGACTGCTCGACTATCGCAAAATCTTCGGTCATGGCAACAACTTTCTCCAGAACTGCGTTGGCCTGCTCTTTGAGCTTGAATTCCCTTCCTCTGAAAACCAGTGTAACCTTAACTTTATCTTTTTTACCGATAAACTTTTCAATATGCCTGACCTTGGTTGCAAGGTCATGGTCTCCTGTTTTGGGCCTTACTTTTATTTCCTTAATCTGAAAACCTTTCTGTCTTCTTTTAGCCCCCTGCTTTTGTTTGGTCAGCTCATATTTATATTTTCCAAAATCCATTATCTTGCAGACAGACGGTTTTGCATCCGGTGAAACCTCAACCAAATCAAGATCTTCTTCACCGGCAATTTTCAATGCCTCTTCAATAGGCATAATCCCTATCTGCTCACCATCAGAGCCGACAACCCTAACCTGGCTGGCCCTGATCCCCTTATTCACACTTGTCTGATCCTGTCTTCCCCGCTTAGCTATTTTTACACCTCCTGCACAACACGATTCTAATATTTATTTTCGATAGAACAAGTATAACCCAGCGATTATAATGGCTTGCACAAAAAAATGCAAGTATTATTTATTTTGAAACCCTTCCCATTTTTTGCTCAAGGGTATATGTTTCCAAATAGCTGTTTTTCCAATACAAGTTAGTCTCTTTATTAAAAAAATTATAAAAAAGATCAAGGCTTTTTTGACGCAGCACCCCAGGGATAATATCCATCTCACATTTTTGATATAAAGAAGGTAGTTTTTTTAAATCACAGGCCGTTCCTCCCCCCATGGGGTCTTCATAGGCATATACTATTTTTTTGATACCTGACAGGATAATGGCGCCAAAACACATCAGGCAGGGCTCCATGGTACAAAAAAGGACTGCTCTGGCAGGATCAAATTGCGCATCAATGGTTTCAAGATATTTCAAAGCTCTGATTTCAGCATGCTCGATTTCACTAAAAACCGGTTTGTCTTGGGTTGTTCCCTGCCTTGCACCACTGGCAATTACTTTTTCATCCTGCACAATCACACATCCCGCCGGAAACTCACCTTGATCAAATGCTTTTTGGGCTTGTTCCAATGCCAGCTCCATGTAATATTCATAGTCCAATTTAAAACATCTCTCCTAAATAAAATAACCCTTTACAAAGCCTGTTCCATATGCGCAAATACACTGCAGGCGCATTCAACTTGTTTTTTTGATAACTGTTTGCAGTTTATTTAGATTTCAAAAATTATTCAACACTAAAATTATGGAAGCAAAAAAGAAAAAATGTAAAAAAGAAGCGTCTTTGGATAAAAATCTTTGTATCCGGGAACAATTTCAAATAAGAGAAAAAAAATTCCTTTCAGAATACGGCACCTTAAGTGCCAATGCAAAAAGGCGGAATGAAAAAGAAAATATCTGCAATATCAGAACACCTTTCCAGCTTGACAGGGACAGTATTGTCTATTCAAATTCTTTTAGACGGCTGAAACAAAAAACACAGGTTTTCCTCTCTCCTCTGGGAGACCATTATCGGACCCGACTCACCCATACACTTGAAGTGGCACAAATCTCTCGGAATATCGCGAGAGCCATGCATCTTAATGAAGACCTTGCTGAGGCCATTGCACTGGGTCATGACCTTGGCCACCCACCATTTGGCCATGGTGGTGAAACCGCCCTGATTGAAGTCCATTCTCCACATTTTTCTCATTCTGACCAAAGCTTAAGAGTAGTAGATTCTCTTGAAAACAAAGGAAAAGGCCTTAACCTGACCCGGGAAGTAAGGGACGGCATTCTCAAACACTCCAAAGGGTTTGGCAATATCATTCCGGCAACCCCCGGAGAGACAGCAATCACAGTTGAGGGAAGAATTGTCCGGGTAGCGGATATCATTGCCTATTTAAATCATGACCTTGATGATGCATTAAGAGGCAAGGTCATCTCTCCGGCAGATGTGCCTGACATCTGTATAAAAAAACTGGGGGAAACACACTTCCAAAGAGCCAGCATCATGATTGAGCAATTAGTGTATAACAGTGGGCCTAAAAATGGTAAATTCATCCTTGATATGGGAAAAGATACCTTTCATGCCATGACCATATTACGCAAATTTTTATATGATAAAGTTTACCGTTCACCAGCCGTTCATAATGAATTCGTAAAAGCAAAAAAGGTGATTATAGGCCTTTATAATTACTTATTAAATGATCCTGACACCCTGCAAAGGGAGCTTGAAAAAATGGAAATGGCCCCATGGGATTCTTCAAAAAACTCTCTTAAAAGGTCTGTCTGTGATTTGATCGCCAGCATGACTGATAGGTATGCGTTAAGGCTTTATTCCAAAATTTTCTTTCCCAAACCCCTGGTCTGATTAATAAACCATGGCAATAAAAACCTTTGAACCCCTTGCAACCCTATACAACGCTATGGATAAAACATGGAATAAAATTGCTGCGGGCTATCATTTCAAATGCAGCGGGTGTGAGGACAATTGCTGTAAATCTTTATTTTTCCACCATACTTATATAGAAAAAGCGTATTTAATCCACGGTTTTAATACACTTGATCAAGACAGAAAAAAAAAGATTTTAGCCAAGGCAAAAAAATATTGTGGAAAAATATTTTCTCAAAGCTCTGAAATAAAAAGCCTGAAAATTTACTGCCCCGTTATTGAAAATGACCGATGCCTTCTATATTTATACAGGCCAATGATTTGCAGGCTTCACGGATTGCCTCATGAACTGAGCAGGCCCGGTTTAAATCCTGTCAAAGGAGCCGGTTGCGATGCTGGATTGTTTGATGACAAAACATACATCAAATTTGACAGGACTCCTTTTTATCAACAGATGGCCCAGATAGAGCTGGCCTTTCGGCAAGACTTAAATAAATCCGTCAAGATAAAAGAGACTGTTGCTCAAATGCTGCTTTCACAATAAGATCTAAACGATTCCTTCGGGCATAGGGGGTATTTTTTCCCCGGCAAGCATATAGCCTCCATCCAGCCTCAGGACACTGCCGGTCATATAGGGTGCATCCTTTATAATATACAGGCAGGCTTTAACCACATCCTCTATGGTCCCAGTTCGATTCAACAGGGTGTGATCGATCAAAGACTGTTTTTCATCCTCTGTGAGGACTTGACTCCATCCCCGGGTACCTCTGGCATGCCGGCTGTCAAAAATACCCAGCATAATTTCATTAACCCGGATATGGGGAGCACCCATGCGGGCCCAGGTTTCCGTGAGACTTGAAATGCCCCGGTTGGCAGCGGCATATCCGTCATTAAAGACGAGTGCGGCAGGGCCTGATCGGCCGACAATACCTGCGATGGAAGATATATTGATAACCACAGCCTCCCTGGCTTTTTTCAGCAGGGAAAAGACAGAAGAGAACACCCAGCGTTTAGCTTTAAGAGTGGTTTCAATTTCAAGATCCCATTGATCTTCAACATATTCACCATGAACCGCAGGCCAGCCGCCACGTTCAATATTATTAATCAGGATATCCAGGCGACCATATTTTTCTTTAATGCGTAAAGCAAGCATTTCAATATCTTTAATATTACACAGATCTGCTGTGATAATCATGTGCTCGGCTTTTGATGCTGAAAAATCTTTTTCCATACTGTCAAAAGCATCTTCCCAGTCATGACGGATTAATACAAGCTTTGCACCTTCATTGGCCAGAGCAAGGCCGATTCCTTTTCCAACACCTTTAACTGCCCCCAGAACCAGGGCTACTTTTCCTTTGATCTGCATAAAATTTATTCTCCGGATGTCATTTTTATGCCGAACAGCATAAATTTTACCCAGTCAATGCCAAGGTTCAACAATACTTCATCATCTGTTTTAATTTCCGTTAAGAGGTCTTCCGAAAGACTGAATTTATTTAAGAGGTCTTTTTCAATAATCTGTGCCCGGAACTCATCCAGATCATATAAACCCAGATAAAATATATCAGCCCCTGCCCCTTCAAGCTTGCCGGGCAGAATCCGGTTTTTAAGGCTGATCAGTTCCATGAGTTTGTCATTTTCTTTATTATGCCTGCTAACATTCTGACCTTTAAGCCATTCTTTAACGGTCTGCCCGGTCTTTTTGCCGAATCCTTTACAATGTGGTTCTTCAATCAGGGCAAAGTATTCACTAATCTCCCCTGTATCCCTTGAGCGGGCAATGGCACGGGCCAGAGGATACATCCGGCAGGATGCCGGCCTGTCTTCATAGACAGAGCATCCTTCAGGTGTAACAAAGGGACACTCATATCCCGCGTCCGGGTTGGGTTTAAATTCAATGACCGGCAAACCGGAGCCAGGCCCGTAATGTAAGGAGGTATAAGTCTTTAAAAAAATCTGTGAGGATATCCCAAGATTATTTTTCAACCGCAAAATATCATAGGGTGTCAACGCCTGATTCAGGTCACGGCAGCAGTCGTTAAAGCATTCATTTTCAGAATTACAATTAAAATTCATCGAATTTTCCAGACTGATCGCCACCATATCTTCTGTCATTTGTCTGCCTTTTTGTCTATTTGTACACTTATTTTTATTTTCCCTAGATTATCAGTAATTTTTTTAGATTTCCAGTCTCTTTTTACTTTAAG
>JAHOYS010000299.1 GCA_019038815.1 Desulfobacterales bacterium
TCTGCATATTAACCCTATATATTTTCTTTATAATATGATATTAAAGCGTCTAATACAGTTTTTAAAAAAATATATTATGGCATATAAGAGACAACATGTAAAGGAAAGGTTCCGTCCAAAACCGGGTAAGCTTTTGGATCAAGTGCGGGAGGTAATGCGGTATCATCATTACGCAATCCGGACAGAACAAACCTATATAAAATGGATACGGGATTATATCCGCTTTAATGATACCCGGCACCCGAAGGAAATGGGCAAGCCCGAGATCGAGCGGTTTTTAAGTCATCTGGCGGTTAACAGGAATGTGGCGGTGTCAACACAGAATCAGGCGCTGAATGCGATCCTTTTTCTGTATAAATATGTTTTAGACATGCCGCTGAATGATTATATTGATGCTGTCCGTTCGAAAAAGCAGAAAAGATTGCCGACCGTGTTGAACCCATTAGAAGTCAGTCAATTGTTTCAACACATCAGCGGGATACATGAGTTAATGGCAAAGCTCTTGTACGGCGCCGGCCTGCGGTTGATGGAATGTATCCGGCTTCGGGTCAAGGATGTAGATTTTGAAAATCATCAGATTATTGTACGGGACGGCAAAGGTGGAAAAGACAGGGCAACGGTTTTGCCAAAGACCCTGCAGGAAGACTTGCGGTTTCATCTAAAGGGAGTTCGAAAGCTTTTTGAGCAGGAATTGGCTGAGGGGCGGGCAGATGTATATATGCCGCATGCACTGGCAAATAAATACCCTGGGGCGGGAAAGTCATGGATATGGCAATGGGTTTTCCCGGCAAAAAGTCGTTCGAAAGATCCAAGAACCAGAAAAGTGCGGCGGCATCACACCCATGAAACCGGTTTGCAGAAAGCAGTGGCTGCTGCTGCTAAAAAGGCGGGCATTCATAAGCGGGTGAGTCCGCATACCCTGCGTCATTCATTTGCAACGCATATGCTGGAAGCCGGTAAGGATATCCGGCGTGTGCAGGAACTCTTAGGACATTCGGACGTGCGGACAACCATGATTTATACGCATGTGATGAGTACGAATTTTGAAACACTGGGAAGTCCACTGGATAATCTGGACAGCATTTAAATGGAAAAAAAAAAGAGATATTCAGACTATAATACCTATTTAAGACAATTGTATGGCCAGAGGGTACAGAAAATTTCCATTGATGCAGGATTGTCATGCCCCAACAGGGATGGCTTGCTTTCAAAAAAAGGGTGTATTTACTGCAATTCAAAGGGTTCCGGTTCCGGCATGTTTACAAGGGGGCATTCCATAAAGGAGCAGATTAAAGCCGGTAAAATCGGGATGATAAAAAAATATAAGGCTAAAAAATTTCTGGCCTATTTTCAATCCTATACAAACACCTACACCAGTTGCGAATATATGAAGCAGATGTTTGATGAGGCGCTTTCCTGCGAGGGTATGGTGGGGATGGCCATTGGAACACGGCCCGACTGCATTGATACACAAAAGCTTGATATGATTGAGTCCTATACCAAAGATTATCTTGTCTGGCTTGAGTACGGGCTTCAATCTGTCCATGATGCAACGCTCAAGTTAATTAACAGGGGACATACGTTTAAAGATTTTTCCAATGCTGTCCGGTTAACCCGGGGCAGGGGAATAAATATCTGTGCCCATGTTATTCTCGGGCTTCCCGGAGAAGACAGAAAAATGATGCGCAAAACAGCAAAAATATTGGCTGAAAGTGGTATTAACGGGGTGAAAATCCATCTTCTTTATGTCATCAAGGGGACGATTCTCGATAAAATGTGGAAAAAGGGGGACTATATCCCCATGGAACAGGAAGAATATGTGGACATGGTCTGCGACTTTCTGGAATTTCTGCCGAAAGAGATGATTATCCAGCGAATTACAGGAGATCCTCACTTGGATGAACTAAGAGCTCCCATGTGGGCAGGCCGGTACAGGGAAACCTTTAACATGATCCAGCATACGCTTGAAAAAAGAGACTCTTTTCAAGGTGTACGATATAAAAAATAAAGGATTATTTCACCACAAAGTCATCAAAGTTCTCAGATGCATGGCTGACCATGTTTTGATCTTTTTTTCGGATAATCAGGCATTCTGTATTTTCAAGGCTGTTAACAAGACTGATCCCTTTTTGTACATCCATGACCATCAGGGCCGTGGCAAGACCGTCAGCAAAAGTACAGTCTTTTGAAATGACAGATGCAGAAACGATTTGGTTGTCAACCGGAAACCCTGTTTTTGGATCAATGATATGGGAGAAGGTTTTACCGTTTAGTTCAAAAAAATTCCTGTAATTCCCACTGGTGGCAAGGGCCTGGTTGTTTAAGCGGACAACTTTATATAAGTCCTGGCTTGCAAAGAGTTTGTCTGGTCTGCTGATTCCCACCGACCAGTATTCCCCCTTTTTATTTTTGCCTGAGGCATAGAGTTCTCCACCTATTTCCACAAGAATATCATGGATGCCGAATGAGGTAAAAAGAGATGCAATGGCGTCCACCCCATATCCTTTTGCAATGGAACCAAGATCAAGGGTGATATCTGCTTTTTTATAAATACCATGTGGCTTTTTGATGCCTATGTGCTCAAATCCGGTTTTTGATAATGCCAGGGTTATTTTGTCGGCTTCAGGAATTTGATTTACTCTTTTTTTTGTTCCAAACCCCCAGAGGTCAACCAGGGGTTTTACCGTTCCATCCCAGGAACCATCCGTCATTCGGTATAATTTTTTGGCTGTTAACAGGATGGCAGAAAAATCAGAAGAGATGTTCATGGATTCCCCAATTTTTTGACGGTTAAAAAGGGAAAGCTCACTTTTAGTGTCATACATGGAAAGTTTTTTATTCACTTCCTTCAGGCGGGTGTCCACCCTGAGCTTCCACAATGACAGAGGCTCTTTTTGGGTTGAGATAAATTTTATGGTGTAAAAAGTGCCCATGGTCTTGCCTGAAATGGTGTGCTGCCTGCCTAAACTAGAAGCAAGTCCTGTTGAATGAAAAATAAGAAAAGAGAAAAAAAGGTAAAAAATGATGATTTTTAAAAGTTTCATGTATTCAATCCTTGCGTTGTTTTTTATTTATTATAAATATTTTGCCTGTAATGCAAGACTCTTTGTTGAGGGATCAGGCCATATCTGTTAATAGATGAAAAATGGAAAAAAGAATTGTTAAGATAAAAAAGGTACCTGTTGAACTTTATAAGATCTTAAAGTTTGAAAATCTTGCTTCAAGCGGCGGGGAAGCCAAATTTATGATTATTGACGGTTTTGTAAAAGTGAACGGGAGCATTGAAACACGAAAACGGAAAAAAATATATCCCGGGGATATAATCGAAACAGGCGGTCTTGTTTTTGAAGTACAGGTGCAGTGAGCACATCATTTGACGGACAATGATCCGGCCACATGAAAGCAGATAACAGAAACTGAGTTGGCAACATTAATGGAATTTTTTTTGCCAAACATCGGGATATGCGTAAAGTCATCACACACTTCCATGATATGTGATGAGATTCCATATTCTTCATTTCCAAATACAACAATGGTTTTTTTTTTCCATGCAATGTCATAAAAAGGGCGGGCACCTTTAATGGTTTCAACACCAATGATCTGGAATCCTTTTTTCTTTTTTTCAAGCAGGGTCCGGGCAAGATCGGTTGTCTTCTCCTGTTCAATCCATTTATGAGCGCCCATGGCAGTCTTTTGGACACCCGGATGTTCTTTTCCTAAAGTGTTTCCAAGAATAACGGATTTAAACCCTGCCGCTTCACAGGTCCTGAAAACAGATCCCACATTAAAAAGGCTTCTTAACCCATCCAGGGCCACATGACATTGAAAATCAGTTTGATGACAGGAAAGGGGCAAATCATTTATCTGAATTTTTTCAAACAAATCATGGTCGCGGCATGTGCTGCCCGTGGCAGACCGGTGAAGGTGAATTCTGTCGGAAATTGTTTCAATCCATAATCTTGTATTATTGGATTCAGGTTCGATAAAAGGATTCATTCCCGTCCAATTAAGGATGTCGTTATATTGTTGTATGAAGAGTTCTAAAGATGCATGACTGACACGATTGGTAGTTAGTTTTTGATAGAATCCGGATAACCAGATTATAATATGCCTGTGCTGGTTTTCAAGACAAAGTGACAGCAGCTTTTTTTTTGTAAATCCGAACGTATCCATTTCATGATCTCCAAAATTAAGCTTAAGAAATTGACGCTATAGAAGTGTCTTATTTTGAGGGCGGTGTAAACGTTCGCTGTGCAAGTTCATTATCCAGCATGAGAAGGCCATGCCCCCCACCGTCAATCAATTTCAATTTGTTCACAATGGTATCCATGGATGCTTCTTCTTCTACCTGTTCATCCACAAACCAGTTCAGATGGTTTCTGGCAGCATGATCATTTTCTTTAATGGCAAGATCCATGAGATCATTAATGAGCTTTGAAACCAGTTTTTCATGTTCATAGGCCAGTTCAAAAACTTCCAGGGCGGATTCAAATTTTGTTTTAGGTGCTTCAATTGCCTGTAAAAATACCCTTCCACCTCTTTCATTTAAAAAATTATACATTTTCATGGCATGAAATCTTTCTTCTTCCACCTGGACAAGAAAAAAGTTTTCAAACCCGCTTAACCCGGTCGAATTAAAATATGATGCCATGGAAAGGTAATAATATTCTGAAAATAATTCACGGTTTATCTGGTAATTGATTGCATCCTGCAGCTTTTGCGAAATCATATCATTCTTTCCTTTGTTTTTTTAAAAAAGATTTAGTCATAATATTTTTTCTTTTTATGCTTTTTTTTCTTTTTATGTTTCTTTTTTTCATGTTTTCTTAATTTATACGGCACTTCATTGCCGACAGCAACACGCCATCCGTGTTCAAGCCTTGCGGATACCATCCATCTCCCATCAGTTGACAGCCTGAGATACAGGTTGTTGCCAAAGTAGGTTTCCGGTACACTTACAACAACGTAAGCCCCCAGTCCCGATCGATATTCAAGGTCATGACCGTGACGGTGTTTATGACGGTATCCATGGGCCGGAGCATGGGGTGGAGGTCCCGGTTTATGGTATTTTGCGTGATGATGTGGTGCTCTCGGTCCATGAATGCCAACGCCTAATGTGTTGCAGCCTGCCAGAAAAAAAAGCCCAAAAGAAACTATGAGACCCATCTTAAAATATTTCATTTTTGTATCCTTTGCCTTTATGTTGTTTGGTTAAAAAAACTAATATTTATTTATCATAGCTTTTTTTCAGGATAGCTTCAACAAGACAAATGGCATTATTTTTAAAATTTGTATACATATTTTTCCCGAAAGATTTGGCATTACTGCCAAAGATGATACCAAGGCCCAGCGGGTTGGGTCGGGGAGGTTTTTTTTGGGAAACGGCATTAAATTTTTCCCACCCTGTACATGCACTTTCGGTCTGGTCTGAAAAAATATTGATTTTAAATCCGTGTTCTTTAAAAATGCGGGACATGACATCCCAGGATTCAAGAAAGGATATGGCAGACTTGTCTGCCCAGGGAACGGGAAGATGAAGGGAATTGTTTTCGCCTTTTACTATTTCATGTAAGATCAGCTTTCCATCAGGTTTTAACACCCTGAAAAATTCTCTGGCAGCTGCTGGTTTGTCTTTAATATTCATTAAAATATGCTGGCATAAAACAGCATCAAAAGTATTGTTTTCAAAGGGCAGGTCAAGAACAGAGCCCTGCTGGAAAGAAACAAGGTTTTCAAGTTTTGTACACCGGGTCAGAAAGCTTGCTGCTTCGATAAATTTGTCTGCCAGGTCAACGCCGATAACCCTGCAGTTAAATTGTTTGGCAAGAAGTCTTGTTGATCCTCCTATGCCGCAGCCGGCATCAAGGACCTTTGCATCAGATGAAAGAGTTATCTTTTTGAACAGCTCAATGCTGGACCGGGCGCCGCCGGTGTGGATCTGATCAATGGGGGAAAGATCTTTTGGTTCAAGATTTGCAAGATCTTTGCCTGCTTTGATTAATGCGGCTTTAATATTCTGGGTGAGGTGATCTGAATTATAGTGGTCTTTTATGTGTGATTCCATAGTTGAGATGTGAGGTATGAGATGTGTGATATGAGAGAAACTCTCACTTCCCACATCTCACTACTCATTTTTCCTATGATTTTAGTTCCTCAAGATTGCCAAAAAAATCAAGGGCCTCAGGATTTTTTAATGCATCCTTGTTTTTCACAACTTTCCCTTCAATCATTTTTTTAACAGCCAGCTCAACCTTTTTCATGTTGAGTGTGTAGGGAACATCCGGGCATTCAATGATTTTAGCAGGAACATGTCTTGGGGAGGCATTTGCTCTGATATCCGCCTTGATCTTGTTTTGAAGTTCGTCTGTAAGCTCAAATCCTTTGGCTATTTTGACAAAGAGAATGACCCTTACATCATTGTTCCAGGATTGTCCTACAATAACAGAGTCTTCAAGCTCTTCCATGGCATCAAGCCGGCGGTAGATTTCAGCCGTACCGATCCTCACACCACCAGGGTTGAGTGTGGCATCTGATCTGCCGAACATGATAACGCCGCCGTGTTCGGTGACCATGATAAAATCCCCATGGGTCCAGATTCCCGGATACCCATCAAAATAGGCGGAATGGTATTTGGAGCCGTCTTCGTCTCCCCAGAAAAAGATAGGCATGGACGGGAAGGGGGCGGTACAGACAAGTTCGGCCTGCTGTCCTACTACAGGCTTGCCGCCTTCATCATAGGCATAGACCTTCATGCCAAGACCTCGGCACTGGAGCTCACCGGTATATACAGGACCTATAGGATTTCCCAGGGCAAAACATCCGTTAAGGTCTGATCCACCGGATATGGAAGCAAGCTGGAGGTCTTGTTTTATTTCATTGTATATATATTCAAAATTTTCATCCGATAGAGGTGATCCGGTCGAAAGAACCGATTTTAAGGCGGACAGATCAAATTGTTTCCCGGGTTTAACCCCTGCGGTTTTCAAAGCCTCAATATATCCTGCACTGGTTCCGAAAACAGTAACCTTTTCATCCTGAGCCATTTTCCACAAAGCATCAGGGCCGGGATGGAAGGGATTACCATCAAAAAGAACAAGGGTAGCTCCCACGCTCAGGGAGGTGGTCAGCCAGTTCCACATCATCCAGCCACAGGTGGTAAAATAGAAAATAGCATCTTCTTCTTTCAGGTCTGTATGAAGGACCAGCTCTTTTTTCTGGTGTAAAAGAACGCCACCCACACTCTGCACCATACATTTTGGAAGTCCGGTTGTCCCGGAAGAATACATGATATAAAGAGGGTCATCAAAATCCATTTGCTCGAATTCAATTTGAGTGGCATCAGGACTTTTAAAATCTTTGAATGCTACGGCATTGGGCAAGACACTGATATCCGGTTCCTTGGATACATAGGGAATCACTACAATTTTTTCAATAGAAGGAATCTTTTTTACAATGCCGGCGATTTTTTCAATGCTGTCCAGGGGTTTACCTTTAAAAAAGTATCCGTCGGCTGTAAACAATACCTTTGGCCGGGTTTGACCGAATCTGTCCAGAACTCCTTTGATCCCGAAATCAGGCGAGCATGAAGACCATATGGCACCAAGACTTGCGGCGGCCAGCATGGCAATGATGCTTTCGGGCATATTGGGGACAAATCCAACTACCCGGTCGCCTTTTTTTATGCCAAGTGCTTTTAATGAGGCGGCTGTTTTTGCCACTTCGTCATAGAGTTGATTGTAAGTCAGAGTTCTTCGAACTATATCCTCACCCCTGAAGACCAAGGCTGGATTTTCGTTTCTGAATTGTAAAAGGTTTTCGGCAAAATTAAGTTTGGAATTGACAAAGAATTTTGCCCCCGGCATTTTGCCAGGATCATCAATTGCTTTTTCATAGGGCCGGGAGGCCTTGATATCAAGAAAATCCCAGGCGGTTGCCCAGAAATCCTCAAGATTGTCCACAGACCATTCCCACAGGGCTGAGTATTCTTTGAAGTCCTGGTCAAATTTATCATTCACAAGGTTCATGAAACGATACATGTTGGTGCTTTTAATTCTGGCTTCAGACGGCTGCCACAAAAGTTTTGACATTGGTTCCTCCTTATTCGTACAGCACAGCAAGTATGGTGGCTTTTTCGGTTTTTGCAGTAATAAAATGGGAAGTAGTGGACAGGTAGTAGGCACTGTCACCAGGGTCAAGATCATAGGTGTCTTTTCCAATGGTCAGGTTGACAACCCCGTCAAGAACAAAAATAAATTCTTCCCCGTTATGAACGGACAATTCTTTTTCTTCAGTTTTTTCCAATTGGACGATCAACGCTTCCATGTGACGGCCCTGGACTTCAGGGGCAAGACTCATGTAAGAATAAACATTCTGCTTACCGGTCTTTGAAGTGGAACGGGAAATCTGTTTTCTTTCATTTTTTCTTGTAATAGAATAAAGCTTGGTTCCCATGCCTGATACCAGACGGCCTACAGCAGAATCCAATGCCTTTGAAAGTTTCATTACAGTTCCCAGCTGTGGCTTTACACTGCCGTTTTCAATGTCCTGAAGACGGGAAACATCAAATCCTGTCAGATTGGAAAGATCCTCGATGGAAATGCCTTTGCCTTCTCTGAGCTGTTTGATGCGTTTTCCTACTTCATCCACATCGCCTTTCTCACCATTTTTTATGTTTCCGGTGAGATCTTCAAAATAATCTAGATTGATATGGGGAATTTTGTCCTTCTTTTCCATAGCATCTCCTTGTCATCATTATTTGGGAAAATTCTGATCAGGGTCTTCACCCAGTTTTTCCTTGAGTTTTGCAAGCCCCGGCCTGGCATACTCCATATGGCCTTCCTTAAGGGTTCTGCCATTGATCATTGCTTCACTTCTTAATCTTGTGCCAACGGTTTTTTCCAATTGTTTTCCAAGCCACAGGATTCTGTCAACATCATATCCATGTTCTATACCCATTTCATCAATTTGTACAAGGGTATCTTCAAGACAGACAAGTCCCACAAATCTTTCATCATCATAATAATAGTCACCCGTTCCTTTGATGGGTCTGTCATCCAGGAAATTGGCCGGCTGTCCGCCAAGACCGCCAAGGGTGGCTTCAAAATGGCAGATGCCTGCCTGGAGAGCTGCAAGGACAGAGGCTGAAGCCACTCTTTTGGTTTCATGAAAATGGGCAATGTGAAGGCTTGTATCCGGTATTTCATCAAGGATCATGGAAAAATATCTATAGACATCTGCAGCAGATGCAGACCCGTCATGATCGGCATGCTCAATGTCACTGGCACCAATATCAAGCCAGTGTTTGGTAAATTCAACCGCATCCTTTAACTCAGTGGCACCGCCGATGGGGCTCCCCCATATGGTACTAACCGTGCCGCACATTTTAATACCGGCATCGGAACACTTTTTAATACATCTTTCAGCTTCTGCAAAGTAATTGGGAAGGGTGGTTCCTGAATTGGCAAAATGGTGCTGCTCTTCGGTGGAGACCATCATCAATACTCTGTCCGGGCCCACACCTCTTTTTTTAAGTTCAATTGCCCGGTCAACAGACGGTTCCCTAATGGTGATGGCGGTTAACACGACATCCTCCATGTTAATGCCTTTTTTAGCCGCACGGCCCACAAAATTTTCGCTTCTAAGATGGGCTAAAAGTTCTTCAGCATCACTGAATTGTGGCATACTTCTGGGATTTCCCAGGTTGGTGACTTCAATATTGCGGCATCCTGCAAAAATCAACTCTTCAAGGTAGGTGATTTTAGCCTCGGTTGAAATAAATTTTTCAAGATGCTGGAATCCATCTCGAACCGTAATATCTCCGATAGTTACTTTTTTTGGCATTCTTGGAAAGATTTTCCAATAATCATATTCTGTCATTTTAAGTTCTCCTTATAGTTTAAAATTTTTTTTGTCTAAAATCTGAAATTTCCAAATGTCGGGTCGCCAATGGGCTTGACAAGGCTTACTTCAAACGCCATGGCAAGCCAGTCCCTGATCTCTGAAAACTTTAAAACACGATCATTTAAAAGCCGGGAAGCACAGAAAAAAGGATGGGCCTCACCGTCATATTTATTAATCATTTTCTGCTGGAACTCATTTATTTCTTCCGGGGTCATGGGGTTGCCCATGGCCTTTCGTTTTGCCTGTTCAATACTTAATAGAACACCACCGGCGCTCTTTCCGCTCATCACTCCGGTTCTTGCTCTCATGGTTGAAAATAGAAAGTTGGGCTTGTAACCTCTGCCACACATGCCGTAATTGGCCGCACCATTGTCCGGACCTATGACCAGCTGAATTCTGGGTACCTGGGCACAGGAAACAGCTCGAACCATGTCAGCGCCGAATTTACCGATTCCGGCATGTTCCGAGTCAGAGCCAATCATGTATCCGGGTGAACTCTGGATAAAGAGGAGCGGGATCTTTTCATAGGAACACCGAACCACCCATTCAGCCACTTTTTTGGCAGCTTCATGGAAGATAATCCCTGCTGCATTCGAGCAGATGACACCAATGGGAAATCCTTTGATTCTTATCTTCCCCGTCAGGATATTTGTACCACGGCCCGGGGCAAAATTTTTCTTGCTTTCAATAAACTGTGATCCATCTGCAATGGCTTCAAGAAATTTTAACCCGTTAATCCCCTGGTGGGGGGACGTGGGCAATGTATCATAGATGGTATCAGCAGATACTTTAGGCTCTTGGGGCTCATATCTGTGTAGATGGATTTTCTGTGGTGACGTTAAGGCAAGCAGTTCTCTTACTTTTACAACGGCCTGGGTCTGGTCGGCGCACAGATGGTCAGCACCCCCGGAGATTTCCGTATGAACTCTGGCACCCCCTAAGTTTTCTGCAGAGATTTCTTCTCCAGTGGCCATTTTTACTAGAGGGGGGCCGCCAAGAAACGAAAAGGACTGCTTATCAATCATAATGGATTCACAGGCCATAAAGACAATATAGGCACCGCCTGCAGTATTCCCGCCGGTGCTTAAGGTGACTTGTCGAAGTCCCATGGCTGACATTCGGGCCATATTATAAAAGATGGACCCAAAATGCTGGTCATCAGGAAATACATCTGCCTGCATGGGCAGGAAAACCCCGCCGGAGTCTGCAATATAAATGCAGTTTAACCCACATTTTTCCGCAATGGCCTGGGCTCTCATATGTTTTTTTAAGGTAATGGGAAAGTAAGTGCCGGCTTTAACCCGGCTGTCACTACCCATGATCATGGTCCAGTTTCCGTGAACTTTGCCGATCCCTGTGACAATCCCTGCACAATGAACATCATCAACGCCGGGATAATCCATGCCGAATCCCGCCAAAGTAGAGAGTTCAAAAAATGGTGTGTCCGGATCTATTACATCTGCTATTAATTCTCTGACAGGGCGTTTTCCTCTTTTGGCAAGTGTATCAATCGCCTTTTGTCCGCCAGTACAGATTGCTTCCTGTCGTCGTGCTTCAAGTTTTTCTTCTTCAGCTTTCCAGAAGGTTTTATTATCCGTCATGGGTTTTGTTTATCTCCCTTTGTATACCGGTTTTCTCTTTTCTCTAAACGCCGTCAGGCCTTCGATTCTGTCCTCGGTGGGTATGGTCACCCTGTATGCATTGGATTCTATGGCAAGACCTGTGGCAAGATCGGTTTCAATGCCTTTGTCTATGGCATACTTGGCCATCTCAACCGCAATGGGCCCGGTCTGGGCAATCATGTCTGCCATTTTTAAACACTCATCCAAAAGAGTTTCAGGTGTTGCAACTTTATTAACAAGACCTATATCAAGGGCTTCTTTAGCATCAACACGCCTGCCCGTAAAAATTAATTCCTTGGCTTTTGCTACACCAATGATTCTGGGCAGACGCTGGGTTCCTCCGCCTCCCGGAATAATGGCAAGTCTTGCTTCCGTCAGTCCCATGCTTGCGGTTTTAGCGGCAATACGAATGTCCGATGCAAGAGCCACTTCAGTGCCGCCGCCAAGGGCAACTCCATTCACGGCTGAGATCACGGGTATGGGAAGGTTCTGGATTGATGTCAAAAGATTTCTGATGGTGATAATAAATTTTTTCACCTCGTCCGGGGTCAGGGAGACCCTTTCTTTTAAATCAGCCCCGGCACAGAATGATTTTTCACCGGCTCCGGTAATAATGACCGTTCGGATATCATTTCTATATTGGAGTTCATTGATTTTATCCCTGATGGCATATAAGAGATCAAAATTCAGGCAGTTCATCACCTTGGGTCTGTTCATGGTCAGAATGACAGCCTGTTTTTTTTCTTCTACTAAAAGAAGATCGTTTGTGCTCATAATGGTCTCCTGTGGTTTAAAACATGGAATATCAGCAGCCGATATGACGTGAAATCACAATGCGTTGAACTTCTGAAGTTCCTTCACCGATTTCTAAGAGTTTCTGGTCTCTGTAAAATCTTTCCACATCATATTCTTTCATCAGGCCATATCCCCCGTGGATCTGGACAGCATGGTCCGCCACCCTGGACATGACCTCAGAACAATAAAGTTTGCCCATGGCAGCCTCTTTTTCAAAGGAACGTTTATTGTCTTTCAACCAGCAGGCTTTATAAAGCAAGTTTCTTGCGCATTCTATTTCCATGGCACAGTCGGCCAGCTTGAATGCAATGGCCTGAAATTTAGAGATAGACTGTCCAAACTGCTTTCTTTCCTTTGCATATTTCAAGGCAAGGTCATAGGCGCCCTGGGCTCCGCCAAGGCCCATGGACCCAATGGAGAGCCTTCCCCCGTCAAGGGTTGCCAGCATCTGATGGAATCCGTCTCCTTTTTCCCCCAGGATGTTTTCCTTGGGAACCCGGACATCATCAAAATAGAGCTCTGCCGTATTCGAGGACCGCCACATCATTTTTTTATGCATGGGGACAGCTTTAAATCCTGGCGTTCCAGCTTCAACAAGGATACAGGAATATTCTGGTTTGCCATTGTCCCTGGTGCCGGTGATGGCCTGGACTGTTACACCCATGGTCATATCACAGGCTGCATTGGTGATGAATATTTTTGATCCGTTAATCACCCACTCATTTCCATCAAGGACAGCCGTTGTTTTGCTGCCGCCTGCATCAGATCCGGCAGTGGGTTCGGTAAGGCCAAATCCCCACAGGCCTTCCCCGGCACAAAGCCCGGGCAGATATTTTTGTTTTTGTTCTTCAGTACCAAAATAGTAGATCGGTCCGATGCCAAGGGAATTGGCTGCTGCAATAGTGGCGGCCTGGGACCCGTCAATTCTTGCAATTTCTTCAACTCCAATGATGTATGAGATATAATCCATTTCCTGGCCTTCATACTTTTCTGAAACAAACATGCCGAAAAGACCGATTTCTCCCATTTTTTTGGTAAGCTTTTCTGAAAATTCCTCTTTTTCATCAAGCTCTCCTGCAATGGGGGCTATCTCTTTTTGGGCAAACTTTCTAACTTCCTTACGGATCATCTCCTGCTCTTTGGTAAGGTCAAAATCCACCCTGCGCCTCCTTCGTATTATGAGTTGTTTTTGTTTTTGCTTATGGCTTTTTTACAATAGAAACGCCCAAAAATCTAAAAAACTGATCGAGCGCTCAGTCTATATTTAAGATATTATATTTAAAGAGATTAATTTGTCAAATGTTTTTTAAAAGGTTTTATTTTCATCCCTTGATAGTGAAAGATAAAAATTCAAAGAAACTCTTTAGATATTTTCTTGACAAAAAATGGAATAAGTGCAACAAAAAGCCATGACTGAGCGCTCGTTCAAGTGTCATCAATGACGATATTATTAAAATTATTAAAGCAAAAGGAGTGATCATTTGGGAAGAATTAAAAAATCCAAGACTCCAATATCTGACACAGAAGTCCCGACACAAATAAAGAATCCTGAACTGGTCCGTGAAAGAAGACGTCAGATTATTGATTCCACGGTTACACTTTTCATTGAACACGGATATCACAAGACCACAACAAGGATGATTGCAAAAGCCTCTAATTTTTCCATCGGTTCTTTATACGAATATGTCAGTTCCAAAGAAGATCTCCTTTACCTGGTATGTAAAACCATTCATGAAGAGGTCCGGGATGCGGTTGAAAGTGCACTGTTAAATACAGACAAGGAACAAGAGAGACTTGCCCAGGTTATTCGTCAGTATTTTTATGTTTGCGATAAGATGGGAGATCATATTCTTATGATGTACCAGGTGACTCAATTTCTGCCGGAAAAATGGAAAGTAAGAGTCCTGGTAAATGAGTTGAATATAACAGATATTTTTATCAATGCGCTTTCTTCTCTCTCCGGGAAAAATAATTTCCCAGAGCTTGATGATAAAATATTAAATCTTGTGGGTCATAATATATCTGTGCTGGGCCAGATGTGGGCCTTTCGCCGCTGGCATTTACAAAGAAATTTTACCATCGAGGAATATATTAAAATTCAAACTAATTTCATCCTTGGGCTGATATTTGAATAAAAATAAATTTTTTTATTTATTTTTATTCATTTTTATGCCAGTTAAATCATAGAGTATAAACTTTGTTTAGTTTTATCAAACTCCAGAGATTTTTAATAAGGAGGAAATATGATTATGGAAACCCAGAGCTATAAACCCGAGCATTCAGTCAAAATCATTACTGCCACATCACTTTTTGACGGTCATGATGCTTCCATAAATATAATGAGAAGAATTTTGCAGGATTCCGGTGCAGAAGTGATTCATATCGGTCATAACCGGTCTGCAAAAGAAGTTGTGGATGCCGCAATAGAAGAAGATGCACAGGGCATTGCCGTATCCAGTTACCAGGGCGGACATGTTGAATATTTTAAGTATATGGTGGATCTCTTGAAAGAAAGGGGTGGTTCACACATTAAAATTTTCGGCGGCGGAGGTGGTGTTATCATCCCTTTGGAAATGGATGAGCTGCACGCCTATGGTGTGACCAGGATCTATTCTCCTGAAGACGGAGCAAAAATGGGACTTCAGGGTATGATCAATGATATGATACGTTCCATGGATACCCCTTCGGTTGATTATGAGAACCTTGATTATGAGAATTTGAACCTTGATAATAAATATGTGACAGCAAATTTCATTTCTGCAGTTCAGGAGGCTAAAGTCAAAAATCGGGATGCATTTGGAAAAATTATTTCAAAGATTTCCAAAGTTGCAGACCAAAAGGATGCTTCCGTCATTGGATTAACAGGTACGGGCGGGGCAGGCAAGTCATCTTTAACAGATGAATTAATCATCAGAATCCTCCATGATCTTAAAGATGTCAATATTGCCATTATCTCCTGTGATCCATCCAGACGTAAAACAGGCGGGGCGCTTTTGGGTGACAGGATCAGGATGAATTCCATAGAAACAGATCGTGTCTATATGCGGTCTCTTGCAACCAGAAGATCCCAGACAGAGCTTCCCGAGGCTTTGGCGGATGCAATTAATGTGGTTAAGGCGGCTGGATATGATATTATTCTGGTTGAAACCGCCGGTATTGGTCAGGGGGATTCAAGAGTGGTCGATCTGGTGGATATGTCCATCTATGTCATGACAGCAGAATTTGGCGCACCCTCCCAGCTGGAAAAGATAGACATGCTGGATTATGCCGATATTGTTGTGGTGAACAAGTATGAAAAAAGGGGCAGTGAAGATGCATTAAGGGATGTACGAAAACAGGTCCAGAGAAATCGCAAGGCCTGGAATACGGATCCAAAAGATCTGCCGGTGTATGGGACCATTGCATCCAAGTTTAATGATGATGGAATCACAGCATTTTATCATGAACTTCTGGATCTGATAGCAGAAAAGAAAAATATTAAATATAAATCCGACATTCCAAGGACGGACAGAAAAGAATCTTCTTCAAAAACCATTATTATACCGGGAGAGAGAACACGATATCTTGCCGAGATTGCCGATACGCTAAGAGAATATCACAAAATAACCGAAGAACAATCTGAAGCCGTGCGCAAAAGGTGGCATTTGATTGAGGCTTCAAAAACCATGGAGGATATGAGCCTTGACCAATTACCGGATGCTCTGGAAAAATTTAGGCAGGCTGTTGCAGATGCTCAATCCCTCGTAGAAGAAGAGACCGATAAGATCATCAATGAATTCAATACATGCAAAGAGATGTATGAGAAGGATGAACTGGTGTATCATGTTCGTGGAAAGGAATTCAGGGCGCCTTTATACAGTGAATCACTCTCTCATTCCAAAATCCCCAAAATTTCCCTGCCACAGTTCAAAGATCCGGGTGAGCAGTATAAGTGGATGAGAAAAGAGAATTTTGCCGGTAACTTTCCTTATGTGGCGGGGGTGTTTCCTTTAAAACGGGCAGATGAAGATCCCACCAGGATGTTTGCAGGAGAAGGCGGGCCTGAGGATACAAACCAGCGGTTTAAACTGCTTTCCAGCAATTATCCTGCCAAAAGATTATCCACAGCCTTTGATTCGGTTACCCTTTATGGATTTGACCCTGATACCCGCCCTGATATATACGGAAAGATCGGAACATCAGGTGTAAGTATCTGTACTCTGGATGATGTTAAAGTGCTGTATGACGGGTTTGATCTGTGTGCTCCCAATACTTCGGTTTCCATGACCATCAACGGTCCGGCTCCCATGATGCTGGCCATGTTTATCAATACATCCATTATCCAGCAGGTAGACAAATTCAAAGATGAAAACGGCCGGGAACCTTCTGAAGACGAGGCAGAAACAATTCGTAAGTTTGCCATGGCAAATGTGAGAGGAACGGTTCAGGCAGATATTTTAAAGGAAGATCAGGGACAGAATACCTGTATTTTTTCCATTGATTTTGCTTTGAGAATGATGGGGGATATCCAGCAATACTTTATTGATAATCAGATAAGAAATTTTTATTCGGTTTCTATTTCAGGATATCATATTGCAGAGGCCGGGGCCAATCCCATTACCCAGCTTGCCCTGACCCTGGCAAACGGGTTTACCTATGTGGAATATTATCTTTCCCGTGGCATGGATATCAACGATTTTGCACCCTCCCTTTCCTTTTTCTTTTCCAATGGAATGGATCCGGAATATACGGTAATAGGAAGAGTGGCCAGAAGGATCTGGGCTGTGGCTATGAAATATAAATACAATGCAAATGAAAAATCCCAGAAGCTGAAATATCATATTCAGACGTCTGGCAGATCGCTGCACAGCCAGGATATCCAGTTCAATGATATTCGTACGACCCTTCAAGGATTGTGCGCCATTTATGATAATTGCAACAGCCTGCACACCAATGCATTTGATGAAGCCATTACCACACCGTCTGCAGAATCGGTAAGGCGTGCCCTTGCTATCCAGTTGATTGTCAGTCGGGAGTGGGGATTGAGCAAGAATGAGAATCCGTTACAGGGAAGTTTTATCGTGGATGAGCTCACAGACCTTGTGGAGGAGGCAGTCCTCATCGAATTCGAAAAAATTACGGAAAGAGGCGGTGTGTTAGGTGCCATGGAAACCGGATATCAGAGAGGCAAAATTCAGGAAGAGTCCATGTATTATGAATATTTGAAACATTCCGGAAAATATCCTCTGATCGGTGTGAATACCTTTCAGGATCCGGATGCTGATTATGCAGACATGGCAAATCATCTGGAGCTTGCAAGGGCTACAGATGAACAGAAAGATGCTCAGCTTGAAAGATTGCATGCATTTAAAGAAAAAAATACGGATAAGTCAGAACAAGCACTTGAAAAATTAAAGCAGACAGCGCTGAGTGGTGGAAATATGTTTGAAAGGTTAATGGAGACAGTCAAGGTTTGCAGTTTGGGGACTATTACCCAGGCATTGTATGAGGTAGGCGGAAAATACAGAAGAAATATGTAGGCAAGAAACTAGAAAATATATATAAGATACAGGAAACAAGTCTTTATGACCTGTATATTAAAAAAGGAGAATTCAAGATATGAACAAGGCAGTAATCGTCAGTGCAACACGGACTCCTTTGGGAAGTTTTGGTGGAACATTAAGCAAAATCGGCGCAACAGACCTTGGTGCCCATGTCATAAGAGAAGCCATTACAAGGGCCGGCATTGAAGACAAAGAAATCAATGAATGTATTATGGGAATGGTTCTGCCCTGCGGTTATGGCCAGAATCCTGGGAAGCTGGCTGCTGTTAAAGCAGGATTGCCCTGGGATGTTGAGTCCATTACAGTGAATAAAGTTTGCGGATCATCTTTGAAATCAGTCATGCTGGCAGCTCAGGCAATCCAGTGCGGAGATGCCGAGGTGGTGGTTGCAGGCGGCATGGAGAATATGAGCATGGCACCCTATTATATGGACAAGGCCCGCTGGGGTCATCGCATGGGGCCTGGAAAAATTGAAGATCATATGGTCCATGACGGGCTCTGGGATGTGATTAATGATTTTCACATGGGTATGTCCAATGAACTGAGTTCTGAAAAATGGGAAATTTCAAGGGAAGACCAGGACAAATTTGCAGCCCGGTCTTATGTTAGAGCCAATGCATCTGTTGCTCAAGGAAGGTTTAAAGATGAAATTGTGCCGGTTGAAATTCCTCAAAGAAAAGGTGATCCTAAAATTTTCGATACAGATGAATGCCCTAAAGAGACAAGCTTGGAATTGCTTTCAAAGATGAGACCTGCCTTTAAAAAAGACGGGGTGGGAACGGCCGGCAATGCATCCATTATCAGTGATGGTGCTTCAGCCCTGGTTGTCATGAGTGAAAAAAAAGCAAAGGAACTTGGGTGTAACATAATGGCCACCATTGGTTCCCAGGCCTCCTTTGGCATTGATATGAAATATGTTTTAATGGCTCCCATTTATGCCATTCCCAAAGTATTGAAAAAAGAAGGTCTTTCCATCTCAGATATTGATCTGTTTGAAATCAATGAAGCCTTTGCGGGAAGCTCGACAGGTATCAACAAGGTATTGGAACTTGATCCTGAAAAAGTAAATGTCAATGGCGGCAGTGTTGCCCTGGGGCATCCTATCGGTGCATCAGGTGCCAGGGTATTGACCACCCTGTTATATGAAATGGAAAAAAGAGATGTGAACAAGGGCCTTGCCTCTCTCTGCCTGGGTGGCGGAGAAGCTGTTGCGCTTGTTGTCAACAGGTGAT
>JAHOYS010000265.1 GCA_019038815.1 Desulfobacterales bacterium
GATAAGGATGAACTGGAAGACAAGGTGGAAGAAGTTCTTAAAAATTCATAAGGATCAGTCTTTTTTTTCAATGCCGGACATATAATGGAAGCATTTTTGAACAAATTTTCCTGAAATTGTATCTGCCACAGAAAACGTAAAATCAGTATCTGGCAGGAATTTTCCTGAAAAGGCCAGGAATACGGTTTGGGAAAGTTCAAAAAGCATATCCTGAATCTCATGTCTGTCTTTTGAAAATTCAAGTATCCCATAAGTTCGACACCTTGCCGGTCTTAACTCATAAATCTGACAACCTGCACCGTCATTGAACGGGCATAAAGTTTCTTTTTTATATGCCTCAACAGCTCTTTTTATTAAGCCTTCTCTTTGGACAGATGTAAAGTGTCTGTTCATTTTTGAGTGAAGGTAAATGACTTCTATCAGTTGAAGATTAAACCTTTCAAAACAGCATTTATGCTTTGTTTTACCGCATTGGTTCTGACCTCTTCCGGTTCGGTTTTGAATTTCTTGATCAATGTTTTTGATCAAAGATTCATAATCAGAAAAAAAAAGACTTAGATCCACCCTGTTTTTAATTTCCAGGGAAGGCTCCCTGATCTTGAGAGTGCCTGATTTTTTACCATACTTTTTTAATAGTTTCCATTGACTGTAATTGGAAGGATTTGCGTTTGAGGATTTTAATTTTTTTGAAGCCGATTTTAGAGAAAGCCCTCTGCGAATCATATAGGAGGTGATAAAGGTTCCGGTTCTTCCAATCCCGTGCCGACAATGGACCAGTACTTTTTTCCCAAGGTAAATGGCTTCATCAAGCCAGGCCAGGGCCATTTCCATGTCTTCCATATCTGGAATATCCTCATCCCATATGGGAAGATAATATACTTCAAATCCTGAAGATTCTTCAAGGTTTTGAAGATCGCTGAATTCAGCACACAGATTTACAATGGCATTAATCCCCATGGCTTTTATAGAATCAAGCTGGGCATATGACATGGGGGCATATCCGGCAGCAAGGCTGTCTGTGATCCATGTTATAGGGTATGGGGACATTGGGTCTTTTTCCAAATATTATGGTAGTTCATGTTTATAATCCTTTATCAACAGCCGACCTGAAATCATACCGACCGTTCATAAAATCATCTATTAAAAAGTCTAATCCCGTGTTTTCTTTAAGATACATATCCATGAGTTTTGTTGCACCCAAAAGCCGTCCTGTCATATCCAGAGTTTCTTTCATGGTTTTTAACGAACCGTGCTTGAACTCTGCATCAATAAGATCTGATTTGATTTCGACCATAAATCCCAGCCGTGTTAAAATCTCTTTAATAAAATTGGCTCTGAGAAACCTTCCGGCAGGAGTGCCGCCGCCGCCGGAAAACCTGAAAAGGATATAATTATCTTCTTTTGAAGAAGAGCAGACAGTATCCAGGATGACAAAATGATATCCAAATCTGAAGTTTACATTCAAATACTCTTTTGACAGAACCGCATAGCTTCCTAACATAGAGGAATCAGCACTGATGATGCCTCCGGCCATGACAATTCTGTCATATTCCTCCCAGTCAAAATGGGTGGTTTCAGACCAGCATATCCCTTTGTTTGAAAGTCCTTTTAATACGGCTTTCATGGGAACGCAGGCAATATCTTCCGGTTTCAAAATTTTTTCATTCTTCCGATTATTTTTTTTGGGGTCATCTTTGATTCCCTGGCCCACATCAAGGACATAAAAGAGCATGGGGATATCACAGATGAGTTTTTTTGCTCCTTTTTTCCTGCCGCCTTTTCTATTTCCGATTAAAAACATTTCTTTTACAGCAGTTTCATGAACAAACCGGATAATATCATGAAGAGATCTGCATGCTTCCGGGGTAAAAGAACTGGAGTCAGGATCAATCAGTTTTAATTTGGCTGCAAAATTAATCACATACTGCAGTTTGGCCATAAAAGAGCTGTCGGTAAAAAAATCTTCTTTTAGTGCGGCATTTTCTAATAACGGCTTTGCTGTTCCCTCGTATACAATGCACCTGCCGGCATCCACAGTTACCCGGCCTCCCTGGACAAGATCATGAAAGCCCTTTGTTACGTTTACAATGGCCGGAACGCCAAATTCCCTGGCAATGGATGAAAAATGGCTGCTACGGCTTCCAGTACCGATAATAATCGCAGCCATTTTATTTATTGCTATAACAAATTGAGGAAGTGCATGTCTGACCACCACCACTGATCCATCGGGAATATGAGATATTTGCGATAAGTGTTCAAGCCTGTAAACAGGACCTGATCCGATTCCTGGAGAGACCATCTCTCCTCCTGAACAAATAATTTTATTGGCAATTCTATTTTTTGGGGTCCGGGCCTGCTTTGTATTGTTTTGGAGTTTGGTTTTGTGAATATTCAAGGGTCTGGACTGAAGAATAAACAACTTGCCGGATTTATCCTGGCACCATTCAATATCCTGGGGTTCTTTAAAATGGGTTTCCAGGGAGATTCCCCACCTGGCAAGGGTTAATGCTGCTGTTTCGTTAATGGAAAGGCTGTCTTTTTTGTGGTGGCCGGTATCAATGGTCCGGGTTTGGATATCCGGTTCTAAAACCATCTGTTTTAGTTTGGAAACAGTTTTGATGCTGGTGATAGTATCAGGACTTTTCTTTGATACCCTGATAACATCCGGTGATACTTCTCCTTCCACTAAAAGTCCACCCTGGCCCCAGACTGAATGGATCAATAAATCTTCAGACAGCGGGGTTTTAATATCCTGAGTATACATCACACCGGATGCTTTTGAATCGACCATTTCAAGGACCAGGACGGCCATGGGGGTTTCATCGTCCAGTATCCCGTGGCTGATCCTGTAAAAGAGTGCCCGGGCAGAATATTTACCGGCAATGACGCGTTTATATCCGTCTAAAACCTTCTTTTTTTCTACATTTAACAGGGTTTGATACTGACCGGCAAAGGATGCTTTACCATCCTCTTTAACAGCGCTGCTTCGAATTGCAACTCTGAAATTGATCTCATTGTCTCCATCAAGGGAGTTTATGGCATTTGTTACAGCGACATCAATATCTTCGGGTATTTTTGCATTTAATATTAATTGTTCAATTTTACGGGCTGTCCGTTCCAAAGAAGAGACGTCGTTGATATCAAGACCGGCCAGTTGGTCATTAATGGGTTCTCGCAGATCATTGGTCTCCAGAAAATAATGAAAGGCATTGGTTGTGATCACAAATCCTTTGGGTGTGGGTAAGTGAAGATCTTTATTTAAAAGGGATAAGGCAAATGCTTTTTTGCCGGCAACTGATTCATTAAATGATGAGATTTTATCAAATTCAATGGTAAATGGTGGTGAAAAAATAAATTCCGGCGGGGCAAGCATAAACCGGATATAAAAATCAAATTTTTTAAAATAGTCTTTCAGGCTCCAATAGCTTGACGGGCACATTTTCAGGAGTTCTTCAACCATTTTTGAAACCGCAGCGGCAAAGTGTTCATAGGTTTTTACAACGGCCTGAAAGTCACATTTTTTCTGGGTATAATAGATATCCTCCAGAGTTGCCATAAACTCATGGGCGGCTTTATCATATTCCAGCAAAGCCTTAAATGATTCGTATTTTTCCCTTAAAACTATTCCCGGAGAAAATATCTGGTATGTCCAGTATCTGAATAGATTTTTAATCAGCATGATTTATAATCTGTTATGGTTCATTGGTTTAAACTTATCTCTTAAAGATATTTTAAAGGTAGCATTGAAAACAAAAGAATTCAAACAGGATTTTGTATTAATCAGGGGCAATAAAAAACATGCAGTGCAGTATTTTTATTGCCCCTGATTTTTGATCAAATTTTTGTCTTTAAATTAGTAAAATCCTTATTAAGAAAGGCTTTTCAGGTATTTGGGGAAAATTGGGCTGAAAAAAGAAAAATATTCAATGTATATTCAAAATACGATTATATCATAATTCTTTAATCGTTATGGATAGTAATATTTTATTAAATTTCAAATAGTTAGCTTTTTAATCGAGTATTTGTTTTGTCAGATTAAAAAAATGGCACGATTATAGCTATATAGAGGCTTGGAATGTTGCAGAAATATTAGCTTGCTAAAGGAGGCAGTAAATTATGGATAAAGATGTTTTCAGTTTATGTTTCATGTGTTCTGTCAGATGTCCGATTAAAGTGAAAGTAAAAGACGGGCATGTGGACTGGATAGAAGGGAATCAACATGTCGCAGGTATAGACGGCAGTTTGTGTCCCAGGGGATCGGCCGGTACATCACTGCTCTATGATGACCAGAGACTGCAGTCTCCGCTCATCAGGGTCGGTGAACGCGGGTCCGGGAACTGGAGGAAGGCTTCCTGGGATGAGGCAATTGATTATGTTGCAACCCGGCTTAAGGAAATTATTGATAAAGACGGTGGACACAGTGTTGTCCTGTGTGAAAGAGCTCAGCTTTCAACTCATGTAAGCAAAACTTTTTTAAAAGCACTGAAATCTCCAAATCATTTTACCCATGATGCCCTGTGCAAAGGATCTGTCAATACGGCCTGCCGTACTTTATTCGGGTATACGGACGGACAGATGGGAATCAATTACGGAAATACAAAACATATTGTTCTTTACGGCAGGAATCTTTTTGAAGCCCTTGCTGTAAAAGAAGTTAACACCCTGATGGATGCAATGGAAAAGGGTGCAAAGCTGACATACATTGATCCCCGGGTAAATGTTACGGCCTCCAAGGCCCACCGGTACTGGATGATCCGGCCGGGAACCGACCTGGCCTTAAATTATGCTCTCATGCATGTCATTTTAAAGGAAAGGCTTTATGACGCGGGATTTGTGTCAAAATGGGTTCACGGATTGAGCGAACTCCAGGATTTTGTTGAAGGATATACACCTGAATGGGCACAGGAAGAGACCGGGATTCCCGCAGAAGAAATTATCAGTCTTGCAAGGGAAGTCAGCCAGGTAAAACCTGCCGTGATTTTCCATTATGGATATCGAGGAGCCAACCAGACCAATGAAATTTATATGCGCCGCTCCATGTTGATACTTAACTCCCTGATGGGCAGTGTGGAAGCAAAAGGTGGTATCTTCTTTAAAAAGGGTCCGGGAGAGGTTGGCGGAAAGGCTGCCAGAAAACTTGTCAGCCAGGATTTTCCAAAAATTGATGTGCCCAGATTTGATAAAGTCGGTACCAAGGATTTTCCTCTGCCGGATCCCAGTCACGGGGTTGGACAGATTCTGCCCTATGCAATCTTGAATGAAGATCCTTATCCACTAAAGGCATTGATTGCCTATCGTCTTGATCCGCTTATGTCCATTGCTGATACAAATCAGACCAAAAAAGCGCTGGAGAAGCTGGATCTTGTTGTCACCATTGACATTAACTACTCAGATATTGCCTGGTATTCAGATGTGATCTTGCCGGAATCCACTTATCTTGAGAGAACCGACAGCATCCAGCAGATGAACGGACTCAAACCCCAGATGTTTTTGAGGAAAAAAGCGGTTGAACCACGATACGATACCCTGGATGGCGCTGTGATTTTGAAAAAGATTGGGGAAAAACTGGGTATTGGCGATTATTTCCCATACGAAACCATGGAAGACCTGGTCAACTGGCAGCTTGAAGGCACTGGTTTTACAATGGAAGATTTTGAGAAAAAAGGGTTTGTGGCCTATGGGCCGGATCAGATTTTCTGGGACAGGGACAAGCTTCCGTTTAAAACTCCTTCAGGGAAGATTGAATTTAAATCATCCCTGCTTGAAGATGCCGGATTTGAATCCTTTCCAAAATATGAAGCAATCCCACAGCCCGAGGATGGAAAATTTCGTCTGGTAGTAGGACGGTCGGCTGTTCACACTCATGTATCCACCCAGAATGTTCCCTATTTGAACGAACTGGAAAGTGAAAATATTTTGTGGATTAATACAGCCAGGGCAGATGAACTGGGAATCAAGAACAATGCGATTGTTGAAGTGGCTTCATCGGTTGGAAAAGGTCAGATAAAAGCCTTTGTCACAGATCTGATCCATCCTGAAGCGGTTTTTATGCTCCATGGATACGGACATGAGGCCACCCGGGCAAAAAGATCATTTAACAAAGGGCTTTCTGATGCAGTGCTTCAAAAGAACGTATATGACAAGGTCGGAGGAAGTCCGGCCTACCACGAAACCTTTGTAACGGTCAAACCCCTTTAATTAAATGGGAATCAGGAAAATGAATCTGATAGTAAAAAAAATACAAATCAGATACCAAAATTATATATAAGGTCGGAGGCTTTGAATGAGTAAATATTATCTATTCCAGGACATTAAAAAATGTATTGGATGCCATGCATGTGAAATCCAGTGCAAGTCCAACAAGAATCTTCCCATAGGGCCTAAACCCTGCCAGATCATCCAGGTGGGCCCGAAATTTATTAACGGGCTGCCGAAAATGTCATTTATTTTCATGCCCTGCTTTCATTGTGAAAATCCATGGTGTGTTTCTGCCTGTCCCACAGGAGCCATGCAGAAAAGAAGCAAGGATGGTATTGTCTTTGTTGATAAAGATCTGTGTGTGGGCTGTAAAACCTGTGTTTCTGCCTGTCCCTGGGGAGCTCCCCAGTGGAACCAGGATACCGGCAAGGTGGAAAAATGTGATTATTGCATGGATAGAATAGATGAGGGGCTGCAGCCTGCCTGCGTGACCACCTGTACAACCGGTTGTCTGCAGTTTGGTAATGTTGAAGATATGACCCAGATTCGGCGTGAGCGGCATGCAGCAGCGGTTGCATCCCTTGAAAAAAGCAGCTTTTAGTCGTTAAGGAGTAAAAATGGCAGAAAAAACCTGTCCGGTTCGAAAAACCGTTATTTATCTTTCTGAACAGATTGCTTCCGGATATTTAACAGATCCCAAGGGAAGGAGAATCTCCGAGCAGATTTTGCATTTGACAGAAGAAATTGCAGAGGGCGCCGGCGGTTTGGATCACCTTTCTGCCATTGATTCTCTGATTGAAGAATATTTTTATGCAAAAAGCCCTTTGCCAAATCACAAGATCGCCAAGACCCTGAAAGGGATACTGGATGAGCACAGGGAAGTTTTTCAAAGCCATATTGAAACAAAGAACTGCCCTTCCCATGATTGCGGGAAGCTGGCACCGTCACCCTGCCAGATGGCATGCCCGGCCGGAATTGACATTCCGACTTACCTGAGTCTGATTGCTGAAGGAAAGGATGCCCAGGCAATTGAAGTGATTCGGCGTGACAACCCATTACCGTGGGTTTGCGGGCTTATCTGTACAAGACCCTGTGAAATGATGTGTGTCCGCGCCAGGATTGATACACCGGTCTCCATCAAGTTTTTAAAAGCTTTTGCAGCCGAAAGGGCAATGTCGGACAGGGCCTATAAAAATCCTGAGAAAAAGGATTTTAACGGGAAAAAAGTCTGTGTAATCGGTGCCGGCCCGGGCGGGCTTTCTGCTGCATATTATCTTGCTCTGATGGGATACGCAGTAAAAGTAATCGAGGCTCTGCCGGTTCCAGGCGGCATGATTATGGTGGGAATCCCCAGGTATCGCCTGCCAAGGGAAGTCATTGACAGGGAAGTTGCCATGATTGAAGATCTTGGGGTGCAATTTTTCTACAATACCCGGTTTGGAAAGGATGTCACATTTGAGGAATTGAAAAAACAGGGAGTTGATGCCTTTTTTATTGCCATTGGTGCCCATAAATCCTGGAATATGGATATTGAAGGGGAAAAAGAGTTCCCAAGGGTTTTTGATGCGGTGCAATTTTTAAAGGATGTGGCCTTGGGAGATCATCACGCTCCAGGCAAACATGTGGTGGTAATCGGTGGCGGAAATGTTGCCATAGATGCGGCAAGAACAAGCCTGAGACTGGGGGCACAGGAGGTTACCATTGCTTACAGGCGATCCAGAACCCAGATGCCGGCGGATATTGAGGAAGTTGAGCAGGCAGAAGAAGAAGGCATTGAATTTGCTTTTTTAACCATCCCTAAAAAAATTATTGGGGAAAATGATATTATTACAGGACTGGACTGTCTTAAAGCCGAGTTAATCAAGAAAAAAGGATCTGACAGGCTGGCACCGGTCCCCATACTGGGCAAGGATTTTACCATTAAGGCAGATGCGGTCATAAGTGCCATTGGTCAATATGTGGATGATGACGGCATGGAAGTATTTGATAAAATGAACTGGACACGCAGAGGGACCATAGAGGTGAATCATGCCAGCATGGAAACCACCATGCCGGGCGTATTTGCAGCAGGCGATGCCGTATCAGGTCCTGCAACCGTGATTGAGGCTATTGGCGGCGGAAAAAGAGCGGCAGAGTCTATCGACCGGTATCTGAACGGCATCCCGCAACCAAGGATGCCTAAACTGCCCGTTAAATATAATATAGAGACGTCCATTGAAATGTCAGCCAGCCGGAAAATGACCCTTAAGCATCCTGAAATGCCCATGCTGAATGTGGACAGGCGGCGAACCATGTTTCAGCAGGTAGAGCTGGGATATGATGAAGAAAGCGTACGCCGGGAAGCAGGAAGGTGCCTGAGGTGTGATATCTGCCGAAGATGCGGCAAATGTGTGGAGATCTGCCGGGATAAAATGGGGATAGATGCTCTTAAATTCGGATACATGGATTTTGATAATCCATCGGAAACAGATTTCAGGACAACAAGTGAAAAATGTATTACCTGCGGGGCATGTGCGGCCAATTGTGAAAATAAAGCCATTGTTATTGAAGAAGAGTATGGCCAGAGGATGCTTAAACTTTGCGGTACTATTTTGAATAAGCAGGCCATCCAATATTGTGAAGAATGCAATGCTATCCTTCCATCTGTAGAGTATCTGCAGTTTATAGCTCAAAAGACAGGAAATATGACAAAAGTGTCTGATAACAGGCTCTTGTGTACTGATTGCCAGCGTAAGTTAAGTGCAAAGATTAATGTTGAAACACGGCCTGTTAACCTAACGTAAAGAAAAGGAAACCATCATGCAATTCCAGAGAGGGGATAAAATCGAGGTATACAGAAAGTCAAAGGATGAAGCCTGGGAACCTTATATGGATGATTTTATAGGAGTTCATGGACTTATTACGGACCCGGATACCACCATCAATGATCCGGACGCATTAATTGAGGTCAGCCTGGAGGGCAAAGGCACCCATCGGCTGCCTCAGGATTCCTTAAGGCTCATTGGGAAACCCTAACAAAGGAATAAAGACATTATGAAGGTAAAAGATTGTTTGGAAGAGTGTGCCGGTCATTTTCATACCATAGAGAAGGACCAGACAGTGGAACAGGCCCTTAAACTGATGTCGGGCTATAATGTATCTGCTCTGGTGGTGATGACAGAAGGCATATCCCAAGGTATTTTCACGGAACGGGATCTGGTTCGGTGCCATATTATTTTTTCTGATAAAGATATTAAAGAGATTCCGGTTAAGGAGGTGATGACATCAAAACTCATTGTAGCTGAGCCGGAAGACACCATTGAAGATGCCATGGGAATGATGATCAAGGCAAAGATCCGCCATCTGCCGGTGGTTACTGATGGACAAATCAAAGGGATGCTCAGCCTTGAAGATCTTGTTAAAAAAAATGTCAGTGTTTTAAACAAGGAACTTCATTATCTTAAAGATTATATCTCAGATCTTCAGGATGCAGCCTATGATTGATATCACCATTGATGATAAGAAAATCAGTGCCAGAGAAAATCAGACCATCCTTCAGGCTGCAAAGGAAAACGGGATTAAAATACCCCATTTATGTTTCCATCCCGCGTTGAAACCATCAGGTGCCTGTAAACTTTGCGGTGTTGAGGTGGTATCCCCTACCGGCAAACAGGTGGTGATGCTCTCCTGTATTATTAAAGTTAAAGAAAACCTGAAGGTAAAAACCAATTCAGAACTAGTGAAAGCCAAGCGTGAACAAGCATTTAACAAACTTTTACAGATGGCTCCGGACTCATCCAGCATCAGGAATCTTGCAAAACAATTCAATGTTTCCATAACCCCGCCGCCCAACGGCTGTATCCGGTGCCGGCTTTGTATCAGAGTATGCAATGAAATTGTAAAAGCCAAAGCATTGAAAATGGTGAAAACTGAAACAGGCAGCAGGGTGGTTCCCAATCCGGGTCGCTGTATCGGGTGTGGAACCTGTGCCAACCTGTGCCCAACCAATATTATCAAGATAGTGGACCAGGACAGTGTCAGGACGGTTTCCATAAAAGAAGAGATCATCGGACAACTGCCCCTGGAACGGTGTGAAGGCTGCACAAAAATGTATGCAACATCTAGTTTCCTCAAGCATGTGGGAGAAACAACTCTTACCCATCCGGATACCAAGGAGCATCACAACTTTTGTCCATCCTGCATAAAGCTCATGTCAAACAGGGCCATTACTGAAAGGGAAAGAATAAAAAAATGACCATTGCAACTTTAAAATCAATTTTTATTGGTGTTGGCGGATCATTGATCCTTGCTGTTTTTTGTTCAACATTTATTGCCACAGATAAAATTTTGTTCATCCTGCCGTTGTTTATTGCCTTCAACGGTGCAATGACGGGGTACAGGCTGGTGGAAGTACTGAAAACCAGGATTACGAATATCCCTGTTTTTTCATTTGTATTGGGAGTTGGCACGGGAGCGCTTACCTTTGCTGCCGTAAATTTCGCGGGATCATTTATGCGGGAAGCCGTTTTGCTAAATATTTACGATTTGATTATTTATATGGTTGTATCAGGAATCACAAGTTATCTGGGAGCGAAACTGGCTGTCAGATATTTTAATTTATAATTGATGTGTATGTTTTTAAAAAGGAGAGTCAAATGAAGAAAATTTTTTACCATTTTATTATGATGACGCTGGTTTTACTGTTTACAGCGTCAGGATCTTTTGCTGGTGACGGTATATCGGCATCCTCTTATAAGGCAGGGGATGTTGTTGAGATTACCGGGAAGATCGCGCCGGGTCAGGATTTGTATCTTGCCATTGCTCAAACTGAAATGTTTGCTCCAAAAGACACCAATGGTGTCCATGAAGTTAAAAGATTTAAAAAAGATTCTAAAAAGGCCGGGTTTGGTCTGGATACAGAGATTCCACCCCTTTATTACATGATTACCAATGTACCGGAAAAATTTGGTAAAGTAGACAAGAAAAGATTTGGCGGCCCTTCTGTTCTTCTGAAAAAAGGACAAGGGATCTACAGCACAACCATGTTCTACCTGAAAAAGAAATTAAGTGATGTTGACGCTGTGGCACGCACCATGATGGGACCCATTAAATCCGATGAACAGTGGAATTTTTTAAGATGGGCCAACGAAAGTTCCTATGGTATCAATACCGTTGTTAAAGAAAGTAACAGAACAGGGAAAGTAGTTATTTTTTCAAAAACCGTCATCGGTGATCAGTCAAGCGGCAACTACTGGGACAAGGGCACATCTATAAAACTTGACAAAGCAACCGGTGCGTATACGGTTTCTTTTAACTCCTTCAGGCATACCCCGCCCAACACAAAATTTGATGTCTATGCCAATGGGACTAAAATCGGTGATTATGCTATAGAGAAGAACGGATTCTGGATGTCCAAGGGTTACAGATATATGAACCCCCTATGGATTGTCATCGGTGCCATTCTCGTAGGAACCTATTTTTCCATGATCGGTGCTGCCGGTGGTATGCTCATGGCCGCTTTCCAGGTGTTGGTGGTCAACACCATGGGACCGGTAGGTATCAATGCTGCAAATGTTTTAAAACCCTCCAATATAGCCCTGACCTTGTTTTCCCCCTTAGGATCTTTCTGGCGGTATGCCAAGATTGAAAAGCGTGTTGCATGGCCGGTGGGAATCTCCTTTGGTGTGGGTATTTTTATCGGGTCCATCTGGCTGGGTAAATATGTATCAGCCGTTCTTCCCATGAAAGCCTATAAAGAATGGCTGGCTATTCTGGTTGTTATTATGGGAATCAAGACCCTGATGGAAATGACGCCAAAGGCCATGAATAAAAGAAAAAACATCAAGGCCATGACCCAGAAATTTAATAAAGAGGTTGCCGCAGCCAAGGCTGAGGGCCGTTCAGCACAAATGGGCAGTATTGAGCCTGTAAAATCAGGTCTCATGGATTACAGGTTTAAATTCTGGGGTGAAGAATTTAGAATCAACCCATTGCTTTTTGCCGTCCTTGGTATTTTCATTGGTATAGTATCAAGATCTTTTGGTATTGGCGGAGGTTTCCTTTTAGTTCCTGCCATGACCACTTTGGCTGCTCTTCCCATGTATGTGGCAGTCCCCATATCCTTGATCGGAACCTGTTTTTCCAGTATTGGTTCGTTTATCGGATATCTGATGGCAGGATACCTGCCTGACATGACCCTTGGTATTTCTATTATTATCGGTGGATTTGCCGGTGGTATGCTTGGCAGTCGTGCCCAGAAAATGTTCTCTGAAATGACCTTGAAGATTGTTCTTGCAGTGACATTGTTCTTTCTGTTTTTCAGATTTTTCAAGATTGAAATCTGGATATAACCCTTATAAGGGGTAAATGAACCTTGAAACCCGTGTGCTGAATCTCTATAATAGATGAATCAGCCGCGGGTTTTATTTTAAGGGAAGATAGTTTATGGACGATTTTCTGGACAGGGTATGGGAACCGATAGAAGCTTTTTTAAACGGTACAGTGGCGTTTATCGATACCCTGTTTTCTCCCCTTGAGATTTTCGGCCCGGCAGTTGTAATTTTTCTTCTCGCGTTTTTAGTCGTCTGCATAACAAGAATCATTGCACGATTTTATGTAACAAAGAGATATCTCAAGCTGGAAAAACAATTTCACCACTGGCAGGGTGTGCGGGAAGAGGCCATGAAGCATCCTGACAGAGAAAAAGGCAAAGCCCTGGCAAAAAATATTGACCAGGCCCAGTTAAACAAAGCTTATTATGATTATTTTTTTGAAGGAATGTTAAAACATTTTGCCGGCAATGTTCTTCCCATATTATTTATGGTGGCCTATGTGACAACAGTGTATACTCCTGAAACTCTGTTAAAACGGTTTGGAGAAAAATGGATATTTTCTTTTTCTTTAGGGTCATCTTCCCCGATAAATGTCAGTTCCATGCTCTGGTTTGTCATCTGCCTTATTTTGTCATTTATACTCTTTGCCGTATTGAAAAAGGTTTTTAAAACACGATATGCCAAAAAAAAATCCCTATAGTATTCAGCTGTTTTTAAAATTCCTTCCGGTAATGACCATTGCAGCTTTGATTCTGCTTCCCATTGATGGATATGCAACCCAGCTTCACGCGGGTTCAGAAGGAATCATCACCCATCAGATGGGACATATTTTTTTCCTTTTTTCCATGGTGGTCCTTATTTTTACTGTTACAGGCAAAGGCCTGGATAAACAAAAAGGGTGGCGTCTGGTCCAGTATTCAGCCTTCTTTTTCATCCTATGGAACCTGGATGCCGTCACTGCTCATTTTTTTGATAACCAGATCCATGCGGTAAAAATTGAGAATATTTCTTTATGGAAAATGAAGATCATCACCAACAATGATTCATCCCTGCTTGCCTGGTTCTATTATATTTTAAAACTGGATCACCTTTTATGTGTGCCTGCCATGCTGTTTCTCTACAAAGGACTTTCAAGGCTTGTTGATGATCAAAGGCAGATGATGGTGAAAAAGGAATCCCGGTGACTGCCTCATACATTCCCATACTGGCAGTAGACGTTTTAGGCTCGGTTGCCATGGTTGTCATTGCATTGGTCTGTCTTTATAAAGCCAGAATACTGAGGAATATGGATCTTGACAATGCAGTATTCCTTTATTTGCTGTGGATCAGTACCGGGTTTACGATTTTTGCCATATCAAGAGCATTCGGGCATATTTTAAAACAGTTTTTAATCCTGACGGCCAATACCCAGACCTGGCATGCCATCAGTTCTTATTCCGGCAGTATCAACACCGCGTCTTTCATGCTGGTGGGCCTGATCACTATTTTTTTTAATCAAATCTGGAATATAAATGAAAAAATATTATCCGGCAGGAAAAAGCTTGAGAACACCCATATTGAACTTATGGATCTGAATCAGACCCTGGAACACAAGGTGGTTGAGAGGACAGAAAGACTTACAAGCAGTGAGCATAAATGCCGCAGAATATTCGAGCAATCCCTGGACACCATTATTGTCACGGACAGTGAGTTTAAGATTATTGAAATCAATCCGGCCGGCATTACCCTCACGGGATATCCCCGGGATGAAATAATTATGAAAAAAATGACTGTGGGCAGTCTTTTTGCTGATCCGTCTGAATGGGATAGAATCAGCAATAAAATAGGCTCAGATGAGTATATTTTAAATGAAGAAAGCGAATTTTTAAGACCGGATAATGAAACCCTGCTGGTCCTGATCACAGGCGGTATTGATTATGGTGCGTTTGGATGTGCAAAAACCTATCATTTTATTATTAAGAATATAAATGAAAAAAGGCAGATAGAGCACCAGATTGCTCAGACAGACAAGCTTGCAGCCCTGGGAGAACTGTCGGCCGGCGTGGCCCATGAAATAAATAACCCTTTAGGGATTATACTTGGGTATGCCCAGCTTCTGCTTAAATTGGCGCCTGATCATCAAGATGACTTGAAAATTATAGAAAAGCATGTTCTAAATTGTAAAACGGTTGTGTCGGATCTTCTTTCCTTTTCACGAAAGGGCTCAACCGAATTGAGTATTGTTGATATCAACAAGGTGGTTGATGGTGTGGTCAAATTTTTATCCAATCATTCTGATTTCAGAAATATTGAAATGTCGCTGAATCCTTACACAGGTGACAGGCTCAATATTCTTGGTAATGAACAGGAGCTTTCCCAGGTGATGGTAAACCTGGTAATTAATGCCTGCCACGCGGTTGATGGAAAAGGCAATATTGATATTACCACTCAAAAAACAGGAACTGATAAAATTTTGATTATGGTGAAGGATAATGGAAAAGGAATTGGGAAAGAGAATCTGTCCAGAATTTTTGATCCGTTTTTTACCACAAAACCGGTTGGTCAGGGAACAGGACTTGGCCTTTCTGTCGGATATGGTATTATTAAACGGCACCAGGGGGATATCCGTGTAAAAAGCAGCAAAGGAAAGGGCACACAATTTATAATCAGTCTTCCTGCTGATAGAACATCAGACTTAGGTTAAGATCAGGGGATAAAAAATGAAAGCAAACATACTTGCAGTTGATGATGAAAAAGATATGACAAGGCTTTTGCAAAGAACCCTTGAACCTGAAATCAATTGCAGGGTTTCCCTTGCATTTTCAGCAAAAATGGCCATGACTATCTTAGAGCAGGAAGCCTTTGATCTGGTCATCTGCGATATCAGGATGCCGGGTATGGATGGGTTTGAACTGCTTGAATATATGCGATCAAATTATCCTGATTTGACAATTGTCATGCTGACTGCATTCGGGAACATTGAATCTGCTGTAAAGGCCATTAAAAAGGGGGCCTATGATTTTATTCCCAAACCTTTTGAACAGGATGAAATCATTTTTAAAATCCAGAAAGCCCTTGAAAGAAGCCTGCTGTTAAAAGAAAATAAGCGGCTTTTAAAGGAAAAAGAAATCGGGCCTTTTGAGTTGATCGGTAAAAGTGAGCCCATGCAAAGGGTGTTTGATCAAATCAATCTGGTTGCATCAAGTGATGTCACAGTGTTGATTACAGGGGAATCAGGAACTGGAAAAGACCTGACTGCAAGATCTATTCATGCCTTGAGTCCGAGAAAAGATGATGCGTTTATTCCGGTCAACTGCCCGACCATTCCGGAGCTCATCCTGGAAAGTGAATTATTTGGATATAAAAAGGGAGCATTTACCAATGCCGCCCGGGACAGGGATGGACTTTTCCAGACAGCAGACAGGGGAACAATTTTTTTGGACGAAATCGGAGATATCGGGCCTTCCATCCAGACAAAATTGCTCAGAGTCCTCCAGGAAAAGGAAATCAAGCCCCTTGGGGATACAAAAGCTATGAAAGTGGATGTCCGAATCATAGCATCCACCAACCGAAACCTTAAACAGAAGATTGCTGACAAAGAATTCAGGGAGGATTTTTTTTACCGCTTAAATGTTCTTCCCATTGAGCTGCCGCCGTTAAGGAGCAGAATAACCGATATCCCGATTCTTGCCGAACACCTTGTGACAAAGCATTGCAAAAAGCTGAAAAAAGAATCCAGAATAATATCTGAAGATGTGATGGATCTTTTGATGAAGCAGCCATGGCCCGGAAATGTAAGGGAGCTTGAAAATGTTCTTATCCAGGGAATTCTCTATTCAAAAGAGCATATCATCACCTTGTCTGATATTCCTTTAAAGGATACAGACCCAAAAAAGTATGGGTTTAAGGGAGATGACAGCAACAGCGTTGTTGTATTGCCATATAAAGAAGCAAAAGAAAAAGTGCTCCATGAGTTTAACCATGATTATATCGGTGCAAAGCTCTCTATAACCAACGGCAATATCACCCAGGCGGCAAAGCAATGCCATATGGATCGACAGGCCCTGCAGCAGATTATGAAACGATTTTCCATTGATCCTGATCTTTTCCGCTGATTAAAATTATCAAACCACCCCTCATTTTTCCAGTTTAATTAAGTCCTCATACGTCTGACGTTTGCGGATGATCTGAAACTGATCGCCGTCTACCAGTACCTCAGGGCACATGGGACGGGCATTGTAGTTGCTGGCCATGGTAAAGCCATAAGCACCGACACTGAAAACCGCCACAAGGTCGCCCCGTTCAACAGTGGGCATGGCCCTGTTTTTCGCAAAGTAGTCTGTTCCTTCGCAGATAGGGCCGACCACATCGACCACGTCTGTATTCTCCATTTTCAAACCATTGATGCGTTTTTCAGGAACAAAGTTTTCACTGACCCTGGCCGGCCAGATAAAGTGAAACGCCTCATATAAACACGGGCGAATCAGATCATTCATACCCGCATCAACAATCACGAACGTTTTTTTGCCGCCTGACTTTTTAAACACGGTGCGCGTCAGCATGATCCCTGCGTTGGCAATAATACTTTTACCCGGTTCGAGAATCAGCTTTAAACTCTCAGCTTTCAGCAGCGGCACGATCTTTTCGGCATAATCCGCGGCAGAAGGTACGGTTGCAGTTTCATAATCAGCCCCGTAGCCGCCGCCCAGATCAAGGGTGTCAATTGCATGACCCTTGCTGCGCAAATCCTTGACCAGGGGCAGGACTTTTTTGACATAGTTGACATATGGGTCAATGGTTTTACCGCCGGAACCCAGATGCACATGAATCACGGACATATCAACCAGGCCGTTACCGGCATATTTGTCATAAATCTTCAGGGTTCGTTCAATATCGATACCGAACTTGGTTTCCTTAACACCTGTGGTAGTATGCTTGTGTGCATCGTAATTGATATCCGGATTAACGCGCAATGCGGATTTAGTTGTCTTGCCATGTACTTTGCAAAGCTTGATAAGGTTCTCAAGTTCTGCTTCAGATTCGATATTGAAACAGCCGATCCCCGCATCCAATGCCTCAATAATCTCAGTATCTGTTTTGCCCACCCCTGCAAAGACAATTTTGCTCATGTCTGCCCCGGCCTGCTGGGCGCGGTACAGCTCACCGCCGCTGACAATATCAAAGGCACTGCCTGCAGCAGCCAGGATCTTGAGAATATTAATATTGCTGCACGCCTTGATTGAATAGCAAACCGTCGTATCAATCCCGGCATATGCGGTTTGGATCTTTTTAAGATGATCAAGAAAAGTTGCCTTGCTGTAAATATACACGGGCGTACCGACCTGATCTGCAATTTTTGCAACATCCACACCTTCGGCAAACAACTTCCCGTTTTTATAATTAAATGAATCTATGACTGGCCTCCTTTTTTCTTGATAGTTATACCTGAAATATCCAAGTTAAATTTCGTGTACATGCCTTGTGGCGCTTGGTGTGGCGGAATAAAATTTTTGGAGCACTACAGCTATGATCAAGGCAATTAAACCTGCAGCATCG
>JAHOYS010000347.1 GCA_019038815.1 Desulfobacterales bacterium
TTTTTTCACCAGCCCCGGTTTTTAAAAATCTTAAATGATTTAAAGGTTTTCAGGTTTTACAACCGGGTGTTCCTTTAAATATTCCAATCTGTTTAGACCGTTTATATAGGCTAAGGCGCTGGCAGTAATGATATCAGGATCAGTTCCTTTTCCCAGGGCTACGATACCATTTTCCTGCAGCCGGACCGTTACTTCACCCTGTGCATCCGTCCCTTCGGTTAAAGCTGAGATGGTAAATCTTAAGAGTTCTGATTTGGTACAGGTCAGTTTGGATATAATATTATATACCGCATCAATAGGGCCGCTTCCTTCTGTTGCCCCCTGGACAGGACGTCCATTGATGTTCAGCTGAACACTGGCGGTAGGAAAGACTGTGTTTCCGGATAATACATGGATATATTCAAGGCTGAAAACTTCCGAACTTCTCAATACCCCTTCGTTGATCAAGGCTTCGATGTCCTCATCCTGAATACTTTTTTTCTTGTCCGCCAGGCTTTTGAATTTTTCAAAAACCGTATTCAATTCCTCCTTGGAAAGATCATAGCCCATTTCCTTGATATGGGAATTGAGTGCATGACGTCCCGAATGTTTGCCTAAGACCAGATTGCTTTTACTCAGGCCAATGGTTTCGGGCTTCATGATTTCATAGGTCATTGGATTTTTCAACATACCGTCCTGGTGGATACCGGCTTCATGGGCAAAGGCATTGGCACCTACAATGGCCCGGTTCGGCTGCACAAGGATACCGGTGATCATACTGACAAGACGGCTTGTGGGATAAATCCTTTTGGTATCAATAGATGTAGTCTGGGGAAAGAAATTGGGCCTTGTATGCAGGGACATAACCACTTCTTCAAGTGAAGTGTTTCCGGCTCTCTCTCCAATACCGTTGATGGTGACTTCAACCTGTCTTGCCCCGGCTTTTATGGCAGCAAGTGTGTTGGATGTGGCAAGTCCAAGATCATTATGACAGTGAACACTTAATATGGCTTTATCCATATTAGGGGTATTTTCCATTACATATTTGACAAGTTGACCAAATTCTTCCGGGATGGCATATCCTACCGTATCCGGGAGATTGACTGTTGTGGCACCTGCATCAATGACCGCTTCAAACACCTTGCATAAAAATGAAGGATCGGATCTTGACCCGTCTTCTGCTGAGAATTCCACATTATCTGTGTAGGATGCGGCAAGTTTTACTGATTTTACCGCCTGCTCCAGGACCTTTTCCTTTTCCATCTGGAGTTTATATTTCATATGCAGTTCAGATGTGGCAATAAAGGTATGGATTCTTGGATTTGCTGCATTTTTGATGGCTTCCCATCCCCGGTTGATATCATCAACATTTGCCCTGCAAAGTGATGCTACCTGGGAAACTTTAAGGGTTTGAGCAATAGTCTTGACCGCTTCAAAGTCACCCACTGATGCGGCGGGAAAGCCTGCTTCAATCACGTTGACACCAAGGGCTTCAAGCTGGGTTGCAATCCGCAGTTTTTCAGCCTGGTTCATACTTGCTCCGGGTGATTGTTCCCCGTCTCTTAATGTGGTGTCAAAAATAATAATCTGGTTGTCTGTTGTCATTTCATTTTGCCTTATTTTTATTGTCTAATGAGAGTTTATATTGAAAACTGTCGGCCAGTGCCTGCCAGCTTGCTTCTATAATGTCTTCTGAAACACCGATGGTTGAAAAAATATTGTTTTCATCCCGTGATTCAATCAGAACACGTACCTTTGCATCGGTGCCATCCATTCCGTCAATGACACGGACCTTAAAGTCAACCAGGTGCATGTCATTGATTTTCGGGAACATGGTGGCAAGCGCTTTTCTTAATGCATTATCCAAAGCACTGACAGGTCCGTCACCTTCTGCTGAAGTGATTTCAGTTTTATTGCCGACCCTGATTTTAATCATGGCATGGGAATAGCAGGGGCGTTCCTTATCTTTTTCAATTACTACCCTGAAGGATTCAAGTTCAAAATGGGGGACAAACTGATCGGTCAGTTTTTCCATGATAAGCTTTAAAGAGCCTTCAGCTGCATCAAATTCAAATCCGTAATCTTCAAGCTCTTTGATGCTGGTTGCAATCTGGTGACCTGCGACACCGTTTTTATCTAAGTCTACTCCCAGTTCTTTGGCTTTATATTCGATATTGCTTTTGCCGGCCTGCTCGGAAACAATGACACGCCGTTTGTTTCCAACAAGTTCCGGAGAAATATGTTCATAGGCTCTGGGATTTTTCATAATAGCGCTCACATGAACTCCGCCTTTATGGGCAAAAGCACTTTTGCCGACAAAGGCTCTTGAATTGACAGGCGGCACATTGGCAGTTTCAGAAATAAACCGTGAGAGGTTCTGCAGCTTTTCAAGGTTTTCATTGCTGATACAGTCCCTGCCCATTTTCAGGGCCAGGATGGGAATAATGGAGGTCAGATCAGCATTACCGCACCGCTCACCATAACCGTTGATGGTTCCCTGAACCATTGTAACGCCTGCGTGAACCGCTGTGATCGAATTGGCCACAGCCATGGCACAGTCATTGTGGGTATGTATGCCGAAGATAAGATCTGACAAAGAGTTTTTCTTAACCTGAAGGTCAGACCTAAAATATTCAATTGTTTTTCTGGTAATGGTATCAATTTCACAGGGCAGGGACCCGCCATTGGTGTCGCAGAGAATCAGACATTTTGTTCCGCCTTCAACAGCAGCTTCAAGGGTTTTTAAGGCATAGTCCGGGTTGGCTTTATACCCGTCAAAGAAATGTTCGGCATCATAGAAGACTTCCCGGCCATGACTTAAGAGATAGGCAATGCTCTCCTTGATCATGGCAAGATTCTCTTTTTTTGTATTCTGCATGATGGATTCGACATGGAGATCCCAGGATTTTCCGAATATGGTAATCACAGGGGCCTGGCTGTCCAGAAGCGCCTGTATATTGGCATCTTTGTCCACAGGTTTCCCCTGGCGCCGGGTTGAACCGAAAGCAGCTATTTTGGCATTTTTGAATTCCATATCTTTTGCCATTTCGAAAAAATGCTGGGCACCCGGGTTTGATCCGGGCCACCCGCCTTCAATATAATGAATACCTGCCTCATCAAGACGTCTGGCTATTTTTACCTTGTCTTCAGAGGAGAAAAATATATTTTCTCCCTGCATGCCATCCCTTAGTGTGGTATCGTATAAAATTGATTTTTCCATTGTTGTTCCTGATTTATTGGTTTTTACCTGTTAATTAAATTAATGCTTCCCATTTTCCCTTGCCAGAGCTATGTAGCCTGTGGATGCAATCTCAATGATCCCGGTGGGTTTTAATAAAGAGATAATTGCATCGTGTTTATCACTGTCTCCGGACACTTCTATGGTGTAGTGGGAAAGGCCAACATCAACGATTTTACATCTGAAAATATCGACAATCCTTAATATATCTGCTTTTTTTTCAGGTTTTGCATTTACCTTGATTAATGCCAGCTGCCGCTGAACATATCTTTTATCTGTCAGATCATTTACTGTAATGACATTGATCAGCTTGTGAAGCTGTTTTTTTATCTGCTCAATGATATGGGGCTCACACTTGGTTACCATGGTAATTCTTGATACATCAGGCTCTGCCGTGCTTGCCACACTCAAACTGTCAATGTTAAATCCCCGTCCTGAAAAAAGGCCTGCAATCCTTGAAAGAACTCCTGGCTCGTCATCTACGAGGATGGAAAGTAAGTAGCTGTTTGTTTTCATTATAACATCCTTTTTAAGATTTTAAATCAAACCAGAAGCATTTCCGTAATTGCACCACCGGCAGGAACCATGGGATAGACAGATTCTTCCCTGTCCACAGCAAATTCCATGATAACCGTTCCCTCATAGTTGAGACCTTCTGACAGAGTGGATTCCACTTCATCGGGCCGGGTGCATCTTAACCCTTTTGCACCGTATGCTTCAGCCAGTTTTACAAAATCAGGGGCATTTTCCATATTTGTAGAAGAGTAAACTTTCTCATAAAAGAGCTCCTGCCATTGCCTCACCATGCCCAGATATTTATTGTTAAGGATAACGATTTTAACATTTATCTTTGATTCAATGGCGGTCATTAATTCCTGGATATTCATCTGGATGGACCCGTCTCCTGCAACATCAACCACCAGCCTGTCAGGGCAGGCGGCTTTGGCTCCAATGGCTGCAGGCAATCCAAACCCCATGACACCCAGCCCCCCGGATGTAATAAAATGATTGGGTTTGTTAAAGTGATAATACTGCGCCGCCCACATCTGATTTTGCCCGACTTCAGTTGTAATAATGGCATCACCCTTTGTCAGTTCATACAGTTTTTCAATGACAAATTGAGGTTTTATAACAACATCATCCTGTTCATATTTTAGCGGGGTTGTGCTTTTCCATTCTTCGATCCGGTCAAGCCATTCCCTGCGGCCGTTTTTAAAATCTTCCGGGTTTTTGTCTTCCATCAATTGAATGATTCCTTTTAAGGCAGCCTTGCAATCCCCCACGACGGGACACTGGACTTCAATATTTTTATGGATAGAAGTGGGATCGATATCAATCTGAACAATTTTGGCTTCAGGTGCAAATTTTTCAATGTTTCCGGTTACCCTGTCATCAAAGCGGACACCTGCGGCAATTATAAGATCACAGTGACCGATACTCATATTGGCCCGATAGGTGCCGTGCATACCCAGCATTCCCAGCCATAAGGGGTCTGACCCGGGGAATGCCCCCAGGCCCATCAAAGATGCCGTGACAGGGATGTCTGCCATTTTTGCAAGCCGGGTGATTTCTTCGGATGCCTGGGAGAGGATAACACCACCCCCGGTAAAAATGACCGGCCTTCTGGCCTGGCAGATCAGATCGACCACTTTGTTAAGCTGTTTTTTATTTGGTTTATAATTGGGTTTATAAGATTTCAAGGAGATTGCTTTTGGTTCCTCAAAATCAACCAGGGTATTCTGAATATCCTTTGGTAGATCGACGAGAACAGGGCCGGGTCTTCCCGATCTTGCCAGATGGAATGCTTCTTTAATGGTTGAAGCAAGTTTGTTTGCATTTTTTACAAGATAATTATGTTTTGTGCAGGGCCTTGTGATGCCCACAATATCAACTTCCTGGAATGCATCATTTCCTATCAGTGCAGTTGGGACCTGGCCTGTAAACACAACAAGCGGGATGGAGTCTGAGTGTGCCGATGCAATTCCCGTCACCGTGTTGGTTGCACCGGGGCCTGAAGTGACAAGTGCTACGCCGACAGAATTGTTCGCCCTTGCATAACCATCGGCTGCATGGACAGCACCCTGTTCATGCCGGACAAGGATATGGCGAAGGTCATTGTCCTTTGCAAGAGTATCATAAATATCAATGACAGCACCGCCTGGATATCCGAAAATTGTGTCAATACCTTCTGCCTTAATCATTTTGATAAGAATCTGGGCACCTGTAAGTTTCATTTTGTTTGTCTCCAAACTGAAAAAGCCGCTATCTGCCCTGTGAGGGCTGATAACGGCTTTTAAAGTTGATTTAAGGTTTATGCCACTACGAGCCCCGTCGCCTGGAGGTAATAATAATGACCTCCACGATAATAAGGACTAGTAGTATGTTAATAATATTTGTATTCATAATTTTTACTCTACTTAAATAAGTTTTATTATATATTAATTTTATTTAAGTCAAGAAAAAAATTTCATTCCATCAAAGTTTTATTATTGAACTACTGATACATGATTTATGGAAGAGGCCATAAACCCCGCCCCAAAGCCATTATCGATATTGACTACGGCAATATTTGAACTGCACGAATTGAGCATTCCTAAAAGGGCTGTCATCCCTTTAAAACTTGCACCATAACCAATGCTTGTAGGAACGGCGATGACAGGAGCCTTGACCATTCCGGCCACGACACTTGGCAGTGCGCCTTCCATCCCGGCAACAACAATGATGACCGCAGCATTCATAATCTGCTCCTGGTGAGCAAAAAGTCGGTGAATACCGGCCACTCCAACGTCAAAGATAGATTCAACCTCATTTCCCATGGCACGGGCTGTTAAAAAAGCCTCTTTTGCCACAGGGATGTCGGATGTTCCGGCAGAAATTACAAGTATCTTTCCAAAACCTGTGATTTTCGGCTCATTTTTTTTCAGCCATAAGAGTTTTGCATCTTTAAAATACTCAGCCTTTTGAAACACTGAAGTTATTTTTTGTGCTTTTTCTTTTTTAAGACGGGTCACAAGAATGACATTCTCATGAACAATCATTTTTTCCATTATTCCGATGATTTGTTCACTTGTTTTGCCCTGTCCGAAAATCACTTCGGGAAATCCCTTCCTTAAAGACCTGTGATGATCTATCTGTGCAAAGTCAATATTTTCAAAAGAGATATGCTTAAGCTGGCTTTGAGCATCTTCTACAGATAAGGATCCATTTGCCACCCGGGATAGAATTTTTGTCAGGTTGTCTTGGTTCATAGCAAAGTTAGATAGCATTATGAAACGATTCAAGTCAAGGGATAGTGAAATGGATTTCCAGGCATTCTTGCACTTCTTAACAGAATATTATAAAAGTTTTAAAAATGATTTATTTCAGGGGCAAAAAAATGGAGAAAGACAAGGTGTTTGCAGACAGAAAACTCAAGGTCAAACCCTTTGAATTTAATGAAGAGGTGGCTAACGTGTTTGATGATATGCTGAATCGTTCGGTGCCTTTTTATGCTGAAAGCATTAAGCGCCAATCACAACTTGCTGCCAGATATTACCAGAAGCACAGCCGTATTTATGATCTTGGCTGTTCTCACGGAAATCTTGGGATGCTGATCCTGAATCAATTAAAGGGAAGGACATTCTCCATGACAGCCGTGGACAGCTCCAAACCAATGATTGAAAAATATTTAAACCGGCTTGGAGAATATGATAATACACCACAGGTTGATCTTGTCTGCGGTTTATTAGAAGATATTCAAATTAAAAATGCTTCAGTGGTTTTAATCAATTTGACCCTGCAGTTCTTTGATACAGAAAAACGGGATGATCTTATAAAAAAAATTTATCAGGGGATGAATCCGGGCGGCATCCTTCTTTTAACGGAAAAAACCGTTCATGCATCAAAGACGCTGGATGATCTTCAAACAAAATTTTATAAAACATTCAAAATTGAAAACGGTTATTCCCAGCTTGAGATTAGTCAAAAAAGGGATGCTCTTGACAAAGTCCTCATTCCGGATACCATTGCAACTCATCGAAAAAGAATCTTAAATGCTGGATTTGCAACATTTGATATCTGGCTCAAATGGTTTAACTTTGCCTCAATGATTGCAATAAAGAAATAACCTGAAGGTTACAAAATGGAGAAACTTCTTCAACAACAGCATCATCTGAAAATAGGTCATTGCTGCAATGAGTTTGCAACACTTATAAAAGAGAAAAGAGCTTTTCTGGATCATGCCAAAGGTAATTTTTTAAAATTTAAAAAAATTCTTGAAACCATACCTGGTTTTGCTCCCTCGGTTATAGATCTTGAAAGCCGTGCCGTCACCATCGGGGACAAATCGGATCTGACGCAGCAGGAACATTACTTGCTGATGGATAAGCTTGAACAGCTCTGCCCCTGGCGGAAAGGACCGTTTAACCTTTTCGGGATTAATATTGATTCAGAATGGCAATCCTGGATGAAGTGGGAAAGATTTATCCATCACATCGGCAGTCTCAAAGGGCGGCGAATTTTAGATATCGGCTCCAGCAACGGGTATTACATGTTCAGGATGGCAGCCCAGAATCCGTTGATGGTATTGGGCGTGGAGCCGCAAAGTTCATTTTATTTTCAATATCTTACCATACAAAAGTTTTTAAACCAGGACAATGTTTTCTGTCTTCCCGTCCCCCATGATCAACTGCCGAAAATGGATAAGTATTTTGATATGGTCTTTTGTATGGGAGTTTTGTATCATCGAAAATCACCGGTCCGGATGCTCAAGGATATTTGTGATTCCATGAAGCCTGGCGGCAAACTCGTTCTTGAAAATCTTATTATTGATTCAAAATTAAATATCTGTCTTTTCCCGAAAGACCGGTATGCAAAAATGCGGAATATCTTTTTCATCCCGGATCTTCTGGCAATGGAATCCTGGCTTTTGCGGGCAGGTTTTACAAACATCAGATGTGTGGATGTCACAAAAACATCCCTGGAAGAGCAGAGAAAAACCAAATGGATTCATACGGAAACCTTAAAAGATTTTCTTGATCCCAAAGATCCTGATAAAACCGTAGAAGGATACCCTGCGCCTGTCCGGGCTATTTTTATCGCAACGGCAACTCGAAAATTGTAGCATTAAAATAAATTTTAACCATGCAGAGGATGGCGGCATAAAGCCCCCCGACCCCTTAGCTTTGCGTTATGCATACTTTGCAAACAGCTTGACATCTATAATGGACCCCGTTATAATACAACCCATGATAAGAACTTTTAAGTCTGCTGGTACAGAGGATATTTTTGATGGTGTGTCATCTCAAGCCGCTCGAAGATGTTGCCCACAATCAATTTGGCCGGTAGGTCGCCGAAAGTTGGATCAAATAAACCGAGTTCGAGAGATTAATGAACTTAAAGTGCCTCCAGGCAATCGACTGGAGCGCTTGAAAGGCGACCGGGAGAATCAATACAGTGTCCGCATTAATCAGCAATACAGAATTTGTTTTTTATGGGAGGAAGGCCATGTCTACGAGATCGAAATCACAGATTACCACTGATGTTGGACGGCGATTGCCTCGAAATCGTCCACCAACACATCCTGGGGAGATGCTTTTCGAGGAATTTGTCAAACCACTTGACCTTACACAAACAAAACTTGCTCGGCGTCTGGACGTTTCTTACCCTCGTCTGAACGAAATTATTAAAGGCAGGCGTTCGGTAACTCCGGATACGGCATTGCGGTTGTCCCGTGTTTTGGGTATGTCTGCAGATTTTTGGTTGGGCTTACAACAGGATTGGGATCTTTGGCATGCAATGAATAGCCCTGAAGCAAAACAGATTAATCGCCTGAAGCCGATTCCCATAGATCAACATTCTTTTGCATAACCAATTTCTGCACTTGGCAGGTATTCTGGTGCCGCTCCACACCAGCTGGCGAGCAGGTCGTTAGCACCTTTTCAGGTTGTTAAAAATTATTATATCCATTCAAACAATTAAAGCGCACCGGAAATCATCTGGCGGGTCTGTTTTATCACATCGTCAAGGTGATCCATGTGGCGGCCTGAAAGATGAATCGGGCGGTGAACAATAATTTCAATTATACCGGGTGTAAGATCAAGGGAATCGGAAGGAAGAACATCAAAAGAGTTTTTAATGGTTACCGGCAATATGGGAAGGTTTGTCTCACAGGCAAATTTAAATGCTCCCTTTTTAAACGGCATCACTTTGCCATCCCGGCTTCTTGTTCCTTCTGCAAAGAATAAAACCGAAGCGTTTTCAGATAATTCTTCTTGAGCTTTCCGGATTGATTTCATAGCTGCCTTATGATTTTTCCGGTCAACATAGATACAGCCCAGGTGATGGCATGCAGATCCGAAAACAGGAATCTTTCCCAGTTCTTTTTTCATTATCCATTTTATTTTCAAACCAAGATGACCGTGAATCACGGGGATATCCGCCATGCTCTGATGATTTGACACAACCACATAGGATGTGTTCCCGTCATAGTTTTTTTTGCCTTTGATGATAACCTTCAAGGGAGCAATGGCGCAACAAAGCCTTGACCATACAACGGCAATAATATTAACACCGCTTTGTTTAAATAAAAGTCCTGAAAAAATGCATGTCACCCCCAGGATCATGGTAATAATGAAAACAAAGGGGATGACAATAATCCATTTATAAGGTTGATATGCTATTTTTAAAAAAGGGTTCAATCCTTGCTTCCTTCTTTGGGCACCACTATCTTTTTCTCTTTGAAATCTTCCACGCTCTTGTCAAAATAGGACCTGAAACTGCCGTTGGCATGGTAGATGTTTTTATCATTTTTCAACATCACAAAGGTATGGTTAAAGGTGGGAGCTGTTTTGCCCATTGTAAATTCAAAAAGGGTCTCCCGGCTTTTCATTACTTTAACCCGGATACGCTTTCCATCATCAAGTTCATACCTTTTCAGATCATCTTTTTCGGACACAAGTGCAGACAGCTTAAATGTTTTTAAGGTATCAAGCATGTTTTCTACAGAAGGTGAATCTGCAGGATATCCTTGATCTGTCAATGTCCAGTTCCCCTCTTTTTTTGTAAATTCTATCAGCTCTTCTTTTTTGTCTATAATGAGCCCGGTGATTTTGGAAACATCTATTTTTACAATTTCCGGCAGTATGTAATTGTCCTTGTTTTCTTTATGAAACAAAAGATAGGCACCCAGTATCAGGATGAGTGCGATCAATATCAGGTATTCTTTTTTCATAAGTTCATTCCTTTTAAGCGTTAAAACGACTGGCAATCTTCTTTTTTCTGGATGTCCTTCCGGCAAGGATTAAAAGTCCGAACAGAATAACCAGAACAGGTAGAACGATAATATTGAATGTTTTAATAATACCTCTGTAAAAAGGTGTGGTATCGGCAATCGGATTTAATGTCTGCTGCTTGCTTCTTAACTGGGCGATCTTGTCTTCACCATTGAGATGATCAATGATGTTTAAAATAAATGTGGCATTGGTTGTTCGGCCCTGGGGATCCAGCATATTGTCCTGAAGCATCTGGGAACATGGAAGAACAAATAACTTGGCCGGCTTGGAGGTTTCTAAAAAGGTATGCCTGGCAGCAAAGCCTTCAAGCGTCTTTTTTTCTTCTGTAACCTCTTTTTCTCCCAACTCTTTTTCAGGAATGGCTTTGCCTTTGAAATAGCTTGTGAATGTCCCGGAAAGAAGATAGGCAAGATCATAGGATTTCATTTCATCATTTGTCTGCGGCGGAGTGATGAACATGGGGTTTAAATTGATATTTTCTTCCATCAGCCACGATTCATCAGATGAAGATAAAAGCTTTGTTATCACAACTTTATCTTTATCAATATTGTCTTCCACAAGCTCAAGGGGCGAAATCTGCATGGCAACAAGGCCCTTGATATTATCCATGAATCCAGGTGTATTGTTGATGGTTTTTTCTTTTAACATGGGAGCAAAATAAATGTTCTGCTCACCGCCGCCCATATTTTGCGGGGCCTGATGTTTATAGGATTGTTTGTCTAAAACATAGGCCTTTTTTATATTGACACCATAATGGGTTAAGAGTTTTTCAAGACCGGTATCAATGGGTTCATATCTTGGAGGCATTCCCATGCCGCCTTGCTGCGGCATGATTTCGTTAAACGAATCCGAGATAAAAGCAATGTTTGTCCCCTTCATAAGGGCCTGATCAATCTGGAACAATTCATAATCTGAAAATTTCTGGGTGGGTCTTGCAATAATCAGGCAGCTTAACCCATCCTGGATCGGCCCATCTTTTAAATCAATCGGTTTAATAGAATACCGGGAAGACAAAAGAGTGTTAAATACCTGCATGGCCTGGGAGGGTATGCCCTGCATCATGGCCATTCTGTCCGGCATAAGAGAATGGGTCCCGTGACCTGCAAGGAACCCGATATCCTTGTTAATACCGATCAGTTTTTCCACAATGGCATTGAGTTCCTCTTCCAGTGCAGCAGGGTCTGCCATTTGATAGGTTGTACCGATGATGGGAATTTCCATGGCACTGATCAGGGGAAGTGTAGTTGTTTTGTTTTTAAATGAAATGACAAGCCCTGCAGCCCCGCTTCCGGCTAAAATATTTTTTTCCGGGATAGCAGGCCATGACAGCGCCATTAAATCGTGTTCTTTGCCAATCAAATCAAGTTTTTCTTTGTCGGAAATATCAAGTTGTTTGAATTCAAGAACACCAAGGCTTTTATTGTTGAGGTTTTCGATTGTATCAGCAACGGCTCTGCCCAGCAGTGGCAGTTGGTCAAGACCGATCAGGGGGGCGATGTCATTAAGAGAAGAGGATAAATACATAGTGATGTTTACTTTTTCATCCAGCCGTAATAAAGCGCTTACTTTGTTGTTCATCTTCTGGATAGCGGTTGTCAACTGGTATTCAAGACCGTTTGTAGAAGTAATGGCTTCAATTTTTTCAATCAGATCCCCGTGGATAATGACCAGTCCCATATAGGCATTTTTAAATTTGAGCTCATCATTTTCCATGATCCTGATCTGGATGGGCTGTATGCCGTAATTTTGTGCCATATCCCGGTTTTCATCGGTCTTTCCCGTCAGAGTGCCTTCTTCCGGCGTGACATTATAAAATGTATAATTAAAATATTTTTTACCTTTTGCAGAGTACTCTTCCAAAAGATCCTTAAGAAATCGTTCCGTGTTGTTGTGGGGCGCTGGAAGATCTTTTGAGAAAAACACCTTGATGCTTAAGGGTTCTGACAGGGTGGCCACAACATCCCGGCTTGCCGGTGACAGAGAATAGATTTTGCTGCTTGTCAGGTCTGTCCTGAAAAACAGAGTAATACCGACAATGTTTACCAAGACAATTATCACAAGATATAAAATGAATTTAAAATATTTTTCTTTTATTGAAAAGTTGTTCATTGTTGCTCCTTAATTCTTTTCATGCATGACAATATAGGTTGAAAAAATAAAAACAAAGATCACACTCACAAAGTAGAGGATATCCCTGGAATCGATAATTCCTTTGGAGATATTGGTGAAGTGGGAAGTGGCGCCAATGTATTCTATAACAGAAATAATTTTTGCCGGCATGAAAAACAGGAGTTTGTCAAGAATGGTTAAGGTAAAGCACAGGGCGCAGCCAATGATGAAGGCAACGATCTGATTGCGCGTCAGAGACGAGGCAAACAGCCCTATAGAACAATAGGCGGCAGCAAGAAAGACTGCGCCCAGGTATCCGCCGATCACAGGTCCCGGATCAATTTCACCGATAAAGGCGATAAAAACCGGATATGAAATGGTTGGGATCAGCATGGAAGCGGTAAACATGGTGGCAGCAAGAAATTTACCCAGGGCAATATCCGTAAAAGATACCGGCATGGTCAAAAGGGTTTCATAGGAACCGACATTTTTTTCTTCGGAAAAAAGCCGCATGGTAATGGCGGGGATGATAAAAGAAAAAGTGATGGGGAGCAAAGAGAAGAAATCTCTTAAATCAGCCCGTCCAAAAATAAAAAACGTGGAAAAGAAAAACCACCCCGTTACAATCAAAAATAACGATATCACAATATAGGCAATGGGTGAGATGAAATAATCCTTGAATTCTTTAATGGCAATAATTTTTATCTGTTTCATAATATTTATGCTCCCTCCCTTGTCAATTCCTGAAATATTTTTTCAAGGGCCTGGGATTCTTTTGTAAGTTGTATAATTATCCAGTCTGTTTCTTTTATTTTAAGGTATATGTCTGATCTGAAATCTCTGTTATCTGAACTTGTGATCTCAAAAGAGACAAGATCTTCTTCAACAGGCTCAATATCTTTAACATTAAGATTTGAATCAATGCTCTCCAGCAGGGTTTTTGCACTGTCCTTTGAAGCCCCTTTAAGGGACAGGTTAATAAAGGAATTTTGCTTGACACTTTGTTTAAGACTGGCTGTTGTATCATCGGCAACCACTCTTCCTTTGTTGATAATGGCAATTCTGTCACAGGTTGCCTCGGCTTCACTCAAAATATGGGTAGAGAAAATAATAGTTTTTTCTTTGCCGATGGTTTTAATAATATCTCTTATTTCGGCAATCTGGTTCGGGTCCAGGCCGGAAGTTGGTTCATCCAGAATTAAAATTTGAGGATCGGTCATCATGGCATGGGCAAGACCGACTCTTTGCTTCAATCCTTTTGAAAGAGTAGCAATGGGTTTGTCCATAATGGAAGAAAGTCCGCAAAGATCTGATAATTGCAGGAATCGGTCATATCTTGTTTCCTTGTCATCGATCCCTTTTATTCTGGCAATATAATCCAGGTAGTCATAGACCAGCATATTGTGATAGAGCGGGGCGGATTCCGGCAGGTACCCGATGAGGGATTTTATTTTTATGGCATCTTTCGGCATTTGAAAATCTTTTATTTTTATTGTGCCTGAACTCGGCCTGAAATACCCGGTTAACATCCTTAAAGTTGTTGTCTTTCCAGCACCATTTGGACCCAGAAGACCTAAGATTTCACCTTTTCGGACTGTCATGCTGATATTGTTTACAGCACGGAAGCCTTTAAAGTTTTTGGTCAGGTTTTGAACTTCAATCAACGTTGTCTCCTCTTTAATAGTATTGAGATTTAAGTATTAAAATTCTTCTAAAGCTTTGCTTTTTTTAATAAAATCGATCAGTTCATCTTCAGTTTTTTGACATGCAAAAACGGCTTTTTCAAGGCGCCTGCAAAAAGGATCATCTTTGCCAAGTATGCGGATGGCATTTTTGTAAAATGATTTTCCCTGGTTGAAATGGTCAATAATATCTCTTAACATTATTTTCCGTTCTTCATGTCTTGCTTTTTCAGCATTAATAATAGATTCAAGTTTTTTAATTGAATATTCAACAAGTGCATCCCGAGGCGTTCCATAAGCCTGTGAAATGGCTTCAAGCGCTTCAATGGTTCTGCGGCTTAATACAAAAGTTTTCTGTTTTCTGGGGATTTTTTTAAATTGCCTGATTCGAATGGTTTTGGCAAGGCTGTCCAAAGCATCCATGTCTTCTATAATGTGATCAAAAAGAGATTTTTGTTTTATTCCCATGTGAATGGCTACAAGCCCGATGGCATCAATGGCTTTCTGGGAAAGTTTGAATGTTGCTCTGACAGATTGTTTCCCTCTCAGATCAAACATGGTCGATCCGGGGAATTGATCCTCTATTTTTGACATAATGGTCTCCTTTTCGGAGGTTGTATTATTAATTCTGGCTCATTCAAAATAGTAATGAAGCCATATTGTGGTTCGAATTTTACATCAAAAAATTGTGATGATCAATCAGAAATGTTAAAGATGACCTAAAAATAATTTTAAGCCTACAGGCAGGCAAGGCTTAAAGATATGATAAAACTGCCGATAAGAAATGGGATTTCCTTTCCGGAAGGTAAGAACTCAGGATCAGTCCTGTCATCATTGTAACATCTTGATTCCATGGCAAGCACAAGGCTGTCTGCAGAAAGGAAGGTTTTCTTCAACAGGGGTAAAACAAGACGGGTGATCCTTTTCACAGGATTTTTTTGAAGATCGGAACATCGTGCCTTCTGGGCATCTGATATTTCTTTGGCCTGCTTTAAAATGACCGGCATAAAACCAAGCGACAGGCTGATCATGACAGCCACCCGTTTTTCAGGCACAAAAGGAATAGGTTTGAAAAACCACTGAACAGCACTTTTAACAGAAGACGGTTTGGTGGTTATAGAAAAGAGCAGGCCTGTCAACATCACTAAAAAAAATCTAAAGGCCACCAGAATCCCCTCATTTAAGCCTTGTTCTGTGATGGACATGCCATAAAATGAAAAGAGGATATCGCCTTTCACAGTCAGTGCCCGGGCAATAAAAATAAAAAAGAGCAATAGTATAAAATATTTAATGCTGTTCAAGGTTGCAAAGATATTAAGGCCGGCTTTATTAAAGAAAAAAAGTAAAATCAGAAAGTAAAAGAAACAGGCAGAAAGATGCGCTGATAACATGGACATGCTGATCAGACATATCATGAAAAATTTACATCTCACATCAAGCAGATGCAGTAAGGATTGCCCCTGCCTGTATGTGAACGGTGTTACGTAAGCCATGGTTGCAATCCCAGTCCTAATTTTGAAGAACAGGGCTCCTTGATGCCGTAAGACTCCAGGTATTTGATAAGACTGTCAGGCTTTCCATCTTCTTTAACAAGGCCTTCTTCCATAATGATGATTCTTGTAGCCTCACTGATGATGGTCTCAACATCATGGGTCGCAATAATGATGGTGTGGCCTGACCGGTTCAAATTAATGATCGTGGACAGAACCTGGATGGTTCCGGGATAATCCAGATTGGAAAAGGGTTCATCAAACACAATCACCTCAGGATTCATCACCAGAATACCGGCAATTGCAAGCTTTCGTTTCTCTCCCCCCGAAAGTGTGGAAGGGCTCCGATTCTTTAAATGAAAAAGGTTTAGATCTTCAAGAACCTGAGTGACCTTTTCATTGATTTTTGATCGTTTTACTTTTAAGTTTTCAAGGCCAAAGGCCGCCTCATCGAACACTGTGTCACCCACAATCTGCGTATCTGCATCCTGAAATACCATGCCAACGGTTTTTCTTGTTTGAATAAGATGTTTTGAAACATCATGCCCATTGACAAAAATTACTCCGGAATCCGGCAGCAAAAGGCCATTCAAATGCCTTAAAAAGGTTGTTTTCCCGGATCCGTTTTTTCCGGCAAGAATAACAAACTCTCCTTTAGATATGGATAAGGATACATTTTTAATTCCCAGGTAACCATCGGAAAAGGTGTGGCATAAGGCGTTTATATCGATAATTAATTTTTGCATGATGTTTTACTTATTGATCAAGATTACAATTTGATGACAGGTCTTAAGGTTTTTGCAATAAATGCTGCTGCAATAATTTTAATCGCATCCCCGATCAGAAAAGGAGCCATTCCGACAGCAAAAGCTTTTTCATATGTCATGGAGGTCACTACCTTGAGCCAGGGAACGCCTGCTGCATAAACAATCAAAGATCCGATCAGCATGGCAATAATATCCGATGACATCCTTTTGCCCAATCCTTTTGAAATGGCGGCAGTGACAAAGACCGCCGGCAGGTATCCCAAAAGATAACCGCCTGTTGGTCCGAACAGTTTGCCGATACCCGAGGTTCCGCCTGCGAATACGGGAAGACCTGCAAGACCGATTAAAAGATAAATGGCCACGCAGGCAAGTCCCCAGACAGGGCCTAAAATAATTGCCGCCAGAAGAACAAACATATTCTGAAGGACTATGGGAACCGGTCCTACTGGAATGGCAATAAATGCCCCGATGGCAATAAATGCAACAAATAAAGACGTATATACAGTCATTTTAAGTTGTTTTGAATTATTCATTTTTTTTATGTATGAAAACAATCTCCATAAATTATTTTTTTTATTTCTCCGGTTTTATCTTGAATCATTAAAGCACCGGTCTCATCTACATCAACAGCAAGTCCCTCATGCATATCTCCAAATGTTTCAATCCTGACCCGGCTGCCAATGGTTGAAGTCTGTTTTTTCCACTGCTCAATGATCTGATGGCAGTTTATAGTTTGAATCGGGGGTTGAATCCGGTTTTTAAAATCATCCAGAAAAGTTTCCAGGATTAATCTTCGTGATACAGTCTTATGTAAGACATCCTTTAATGATACAGCCCTGGGTTCATATGTCCGAGGAGCGTTGTTCACATTTATGCCAATACCGATATTAATAAATTCAACCATATCCCCACGGGTTTCCATTTCAGAAAGAAGCCCGACCAGTTTTTTGCCATTCAATAAAATATCATTGGGCCATTTAACACTGACATTCACATCAAACAAGCGGTTTAAAGATCTTGAAAGACTTAAGGAGGCGGCAAAATTATAGATATAGGAAAGAGGCGGAGGCGTATCAGGTTTTAAAATCAGGGTAAACCACAGCCCACCTTTTGATGAGAACCATTTCCTGTTCAGCCGTCCTCTGCCAGTGGTCTGGTTTTCTGCGATGACAACACTTAAATGCGGGGCACCATTTTTCGCCAGGATCTTTGCTTTATCCATGGTGGTTTCAAGTTCCTGGAAATGGAAGATTTTTTTTTCAAATTCTTCATTAAAACAAAACGGCAGTAAAAGATCGTCATGGTTCAACAGAACATATCCCTTGGGCCGGGATTCAATATCAAACCCGCTTTCTTTTAATGTCTTGATGTGTTTCCATACCGCCACTCTGGAAATATTCAGGGCAGAACTCAATTTTACGCCTGAAATG
>JAHOYS010000276.1 GCA_019038815.1 Desulfobacterales bacterium
AAAATATTTTAAAAATAAAGGGCCCGTGTATGAGACGGGCCCTTTAAATAAAGGAACTAAGTTGTAATAATAACAGCGGAGGTGCCCAAAATGAAGAAAAAAATGGACTCTGTTATTACTCCATCTTCCGTTTCATTAATATGGAATAAAGAATAAAACAACCCTGATTTATTACATAGTAACTACTTAAAGTCCCTAAGTAGTTATTTGGTTGATACAAGATATGAAGATAAATTTATATCTTTATTTGATATGTTGAGCTTTTTTCTGATATTCATTCGATGGGTTTCAACTGTACGTAAAGAGATATTTAATAACTCGCAAATTTCCTTGGATCTTTTCCCGTCTTGAATTAATTTTGCAATTTGAATTTCTGAAGACGTAAAATTATAATCCTTAAACTTCATTTGGTAAGACAATGGCAATAATACATTGTTTATTTTCTGTTCTAATTGATCAACTAATTTTTGTTGAGTGACATTTAAATTGCTGTTTTTTAACTTTGTAATGCTTGGCTCAACAACTTTTTTCATATTTAAAATTATTTCTTTTTCAATTTTTCTCCTGTCTTCATCCCTTTTTTCCCAGTATACCTGTAATGCATTTTTTGTTTTCTGAAAATCATCCAAAGCTTTTTTAAATTGAATATTTTTATCTTGTTCCTTTTTTCTTAAACGGTCTGATTCAAAATATCGTTCTTCAGCCAGAGTCAGTTGTTCGTTATATGATATCAGTAATTCTTCTTTCAGTTTCTGGGAATTATGAAAGGAAAACCTGTTTTTATCCACTGCCCATGTTAAAAAAACTCTACCATAAGGAGCATTAAAGATTTCTCCTTTTTTTAATAAATAAGTATCATTTTTTATGAGGTCATCGATTATAAGTATGGCATTATATGGTTTTTCATATGAGAAATCATTAGTGAATACAGTTCTGCCGTTTTCAATTTTTTGATTTAACTGGATATGTTGCCCTAAGAGTTTTTCATCAGCATAAATGATGCCGTTCTCATCTTTATATGCAATGTCATATTTTTTATACAAACCTGTGACAACTGATTCCAAATCGCATTGATCAAATACTATACTGGCCTTTGCAGGCGGCAAACCCAATGCACACGGCACAGACTGTAAAACCCCTACAGACCATCTTATCATAAAATAAGAGCACACATTCGGATCAGAGATTATTAAACAATCAACTGAATTTTTCGTGATGGAGTTGATCTTTAACTCTATATAAGTGTTAAAACTTTTGGCATATCTGGGTGTCAAAGAATAAAGAGTTTTTATTCCTATGAATCTGACAATGGTTTTCCAGATGCCGGTTACTTCATTATCCTTAATACTAAGTGCTATTTTCTGCCAGTCATCTAACGTCAAGTGGGGACAGGATTCCTGACAATTATTCATGATTTGATGAAAATCTTCAATGGCTAACCAGTCATGAGGATTTGCTATAAAGCTTTTTTCAGCTTTAACGCCTTTCAATAATTGTGACTCAGCTATTCCTAAATTCATGAAATAATCAATTAGATATTGTACATTACTGCATCGAGTTTTATGTTCCATGTCAAATACCTTTTTGTGCAGATTTATAATCATTTTTTGACTCTAAAGTATCCAGAGCTTCTGTTGCCGCATCAATGAGATCCGGGTGCTCAAGTTCAGCAAGTTTTGTTTGTATCCATTCTTTTGTTTCCATGGTGCCTGTTTCTCCCAGGGCATAGAGGATGTCTCCTTGTATGGGAATATCTTTTTTATCGAACAAACCTGTCAGGATAGGGCAAAGCGAAGCTGCGAGTTCCGGGCTGGTTTCGGCAAGTTCTTCTACAATAACCATGGCTCCCAGTCTCACTGACCATGTTTCATGGAGCAAAAGTTTGATAAAGGTGTCAAAGATTTTTCCCTTTTCAATTATCTGCCGGGTTATCCAGGAAGCATCCCCCTGTTCAAGGATTGTCTTTAATGTTTTAGCACTCAACTGTGACGGATCACGACTGGTGATCATCTTCACAATTTCATCTGCGGAAACACTTCCCGTCCATCTGAAATCATCATCAAGGATCAGGCAGGGTGCTGACATGACACCATCTTTTTGTGCGGTTTCGGGAAACAGACTGCCATCGATGATATGGAGGTGAATATTTTTACACGAGAGTGCCAATGGAATAACTGTTCTGACCAATTCGGGGCAATGGGGACATTGCAGGGCAATATAGAGTTTTAACCGGACTGGAATGTCTATTTTATCAAGGGTTTGCCTGATGGGTTCGAAAATCACCGGGCAGTTGGCATTTATTTGTGACAGGGCTTCAAGAAAGGGTTCAAGTTCTTTTTCAAGGGGAAGCGCTGAATAGGTGATATTCTCTTCCAGCAGGAAACACGGCAGGTTTTTTTCACTTTTTTCAGCTTTGATGACCAGCCTTGATGCCAAGGCCGACAGCTGACCGGCAAAATTTATAAATTGATTTTCTTCGGCATGGGCTGTAGTAAGCTGCTTGATTTTGACTTGATTTTCTATAGTTTGATTCCAATTTTGGATCAATGTTGTTGAGTGAGTGTTAAATATTGGCATGATGTATTCTCTGTATATTTAAAGAATTTTATTCTGGAAAATGTTCATTGCAAGCCCTTTTATTTTTATTATTGGGGGTTGTTTATTCTTCTTTATCAGAATCTTGCTTTTAAATTAAGAGGAAATCATGTAAATTATTGAATCTGTATAAAAATTTTAATTACTAAACCGGATAAAAAAATGAAATTTATCGCTGACCTCCACATTCATTCAAAGTATTCAAGGGCTACAGCCAAAAATCTTGATTTTGAAAATCTTTATTATGCGGCACAAATTAAAGGTGTCCAGGTTATAGGAACAGGGGATTTTACCTATCCTGCCTGGATCGAAGAAATCGAGTCCAAGCTTGAAGAGACAGAGCCGGGATTATTCTCCTTAAAAAAGCAGATTGCCAAAGATATCGATAAAACCATTCCGGAAAATTGCAGAAACCCTGTACGGTTTATCCTGCAGACGGAAATCAGCAATATATACAAGAAGAATGACCGGGTGAGAAAAAATCATAATCTGGTTTATTTTCCTGATATTAAGAGTGTAAAAAAATTTAATGCAAAGCTTGATTCCATTGGAAACATAAAATCCGACGGGCGTCCCATACTGGGGCTTGATGCAGCAGATCTGCTTTCCATTATGCTGGATATCAATGATAAAGGTTTTTTTGTGCCGGCCCATATCTGGACACCCTGGTTTTCCATGTTCGGATCAAAATCAGGGTTTGATTCCATTGAAGAGTGTTTTGGTTCCTTAAAGGAGCATATCTTTGCCGTTGAAACAGGCTTGTCTTCCGATCCGCCTATGAACTGGCGGATTAAAGATCTTGATGATATCCGGCTGATATCTAATTCCGATGCCCATTCACCAGGGTATCTGGGTCGGAACGCCTCTGTGTTTGATACCAGCTTGAGTTTTGCTCATATTCGGCAGGCCCTTGAGAAAAATGATCTTGAAAAATACCAGGGCACCCTGGATATGTATCCCCATCAGGGCAAATACCATTATGACGGCCACAGGAAATGTAATATCTGCCTGAACCCGGCCACCACAGCTCAAATTGACGGCATCTGTCCTGCGTGCGGGCGTAAGGTAACCTATGGGGTTCTGAACAGGGTCCAGGAGCTTGCCGCAAGACCGGAAGGGTATTTGCCTGAAAACCGGCACGGATTTAAAAGCATTGTTCCCCTTGCCGATATCCTTTCTGAAATTTTTGAAGTTGGACCTAAAACCAAAAAGGTAGCAGGCTATTATAACAGGGCCATTGAAATCCTGGGGCCGGAGCTTGGAATTCTTTTGGACAAATCCTTTGAAGAAATAGGAACTGCAAACGTGCCCCTGCTGGCAGAAGCTATTATGAAGGTGCGAACAGGTGATATCAGTATTGACCCGGGGTATGACGGTGAATATGGAAAAGTGAAACTTTTTTCAAGGCAGGAAAAAGAACGGCTGAAAGGAGAGAAATACCTTTTATTTGACCTGCCCGGGAAAAGGGCTGAAAAAAGGGTGAAGAAAGTTATTGCAAAAAAGAATTTAAAAAAAAAGAATGTGAAAAAGACTCGGGAAACAAAACAGCCTGTTAAAACCCGGGATCTTTTAACTGGCCTGAATCCGGATCAACAGCAGGCGGTTGAGTCACCTGCCGGGGCAATGGTAATCCAGGCCGGGCCTGGTACAGGAAAGACAAGAACATTGACGGCTAAAATTGCCCATCTTGTATCAAAGAAAGATATTGATCCGGGTAATATTCTTGCCTTGACGTTTACCAACAAGGCGGCAGGACAACTTAAAAAGCGAATAGACAAATATGTACCTAAAACAAAGGAGTCTGTGCCGGCAGCGACCTTCCATTCCTTTTGCCTCAGGCTTTTAAAAAAATACAAAGGATTTAATGCTGCCATTGGCGATGATCCGCTACGGCTTTCGCTGGTCAGGGAAGCCATGGGGGGAAAGGCCAAAACAGGAGCTGTAAAAAGAAAAGATCAATTGATTTGCCTTTGCAAGCAGAATTTACTGGGCCCTGATGATGATCTTAAAGAAATTATAAAAGATAAAGACACAGGTAACTTTAAAGATGTATATCAAGCCTATCAAGCTTTTTGTAGAGAACAGAATGTGGTGGATTTTGAAGATTTGATTTTTATGACAGTCAGGATGTTGATTGATGATGAAGAGATCCTGTCAAGTATTCGGAAAAGGTATCACTATATTTTTATTGATGAATATCAGGATTTGAATTTTGGTCAGTATGAGCTTGCAAAGCTTATTTCAAAGGATAATCATATTGTTGTGATTGGTGATCCGGATCAGTCCATATATGGATTCAGGGGGTCTGACAATAAATATTTTAAACGATTTGCCCTTGATTTTCCGGGATGCGAAAAGATTATACTGACTAAAAATTACAGGTCTACACAGACCATTCTTGACGCCTCTTTTCAAATGATCAGCAAATCTTTGGAGAATGAAGAAAAACTCAGGATTTTTTCAGATGCGGGAAGCGCCAAAAAACTGATTATCAAGGAAACGGCTACAGAATATGCAGAGGCTGTGGCCATTGGCAAGATGATTGAAAAGTTTGTGGGCGGAACCTCATTTTTTTCAATGGATGCCGGCAAAGCAGATCCGGGCGAACAAAAAGAATATTCTTTTGCAGACTTTGCTATTCTTTATCGAACCAGAAGACAGTGCGAGGCCTTTATCAGCGTATTTGAAAAAGAAGGAATCCCCTTTCAGACAGCAGATAAAAATAAATTATTTGAAATAGATGGTATAAAGCAATTGATCAGTCTTTGCAGAAATATGGTGCAAAATGAAGACTTTCCGGATGAGCTTAAAGATTGTGATACTGAAACATGGTTAAAATTTTTGTGCCAAAAAGAAGATTTTAACAAAATTATTAAAGGCAATGACAAAGCAGAACAGGCCTTTGAAAAACTCTTATCCATTGCAAGACTGCACAATGACTTGAAGGATTTTCTTAATGTGCTTGCCTTAAATCAGGATACAGATATTCTGGAGTTTAATGTGGAAAAAGTATCGTTGATGACCATGCATGCGGCCAAAGGACTTGAGTTTCCTGTTGTATTTGTTTCAGGGTGTGAGCAAGGGCTTATTCCCTTTGCAAAGGATGGTGAAAACACAGATGATCTTGAAGAAGAACGTCGCCTGTTCTATGTTGCAATGACAAGGGCTATGGATATCCTTTGTTTGACTTATGCAAAAAAAAGAAGCATATATGGTAAAAGTTTTAAAAGGCAACGGTCTTGTTTTATTGAGGATATTGAAAAAAGACTTACACAGGTGGAAAAAAGTCTTGTCCACATGAAGGTAAGGGAAAAAGCAAAGCAGTTGGAATTATTTTAACACAATTTAGATCGGTTAAACGATAAACCCAGGGAAAATGTTAAAGAAAACAGGAATCATTCTATTTGTTACTTTAAGTATTGTCTGTATAGACTATGCCTTTGCCGATATCTATATGTATATAGACAGCAGCGGTGTTGTCCATTTTACAAATGTACCCACATCCTCGGATTATAAATTATATATCAAAGAAAAATCCAAAAAAAGACTGCAGCGGATCAGCACAAAAAAATATGATGATATTATTAATAAAGCGCAAAAAAAATATGGTGTTGAGTTCTCTTTGATAAAAGCTGTGATTAAAGTGGAATCAGGCTTTAATCCAAAAGCTGTCTCAAAAAAAGGTGCAAAGGGCCTGATGCAGATTATGCCGGGAAATTTTAAAACCCTTTTTGTAAAAGACCCGTTTAACCCTTTACAGAATATCATGGGGGGAACGCTTTATCTTCAGCGGCTTTTAAGGAGGTATCAGCACAAACTGCCCCTGGTTCTTGCGGCTTATAATGCAGGACCCGAGGCAGTTGATAAGCATAAACGGATTCCACCATATAGAGAAACACAAGATTATGTCAGAAAAGTAATGGAAACCTACAGCCAGTATAAAAAATCCTGATCAGCTGCTAAAAGTCTTTTTGAATCTCTTTTATAAATTTTATCAGCTTATCTCTCATATTTGGTCTCTCAAGGGCAAATGCCAGGTTGGCCATCTGGAAGCCTACCTTGTCACCGCAATCAAATCGTTTTCCCTTAAATTTGTATCCGTAGATCGGCTGTTCCTTAAGAAGGGTTTTCATGGCATCGGTGAGCTGGATTTCTCCGCCGGCCCCCCTTTTTTTTCTCCCTAAATACTCAAAAATTTTAGGGGTTAGAATATAGCGACCGATAATGGCAAGATTGGATGGAGCTTCATCGGGATTTGGTTTTTCAACCATATCATCAATTCGGACAATATCTTTTTCCACCTGTTGGGCGTCAAGAATACCGTATTTATCTGTCTGGTCTTTTTCAACTTCCATGACAGCGGCAATGGAGGCTCTTAACCGATCAAATTTTTTGACCATCTCGGAGAGGACGGGTTTGTCTGTCTGGATAAGGTCGTCCGCCAGAAGAACAGCAAAAGGTTCGTCGCCGACAATATCTTTTGCACACCAGATGGCGTGACCAAGGCCCAAAGGTTGATGCTGCCTTGTATAAATAATGGTTCCGGTTTTTGGAACAAGTTCCTGGATTTGTTTTAAAAGATCGTCTTTTCCCTTTTTCTTGAGTGCGTGTTCAATTTCAAAAGATCTGTCAAAATGATTTTCCAAAGCCTTTTTTCCACGTCCCGTAACAAAAACAATCTGTTCTATACCGGCTGCAAAGGCTTCTTCAACAGCATATTGAATAATGGGTTTATCAACAACCGGGAGCATCTCTTTTGCCATGGCTTTGGTGGCTGGTATAAATCGAGTGCCAAGTCCGGCTACAGGAAAAACAGCCTTTTTGATTTTCATGAAAACTCCTTTGGATGATTCAGTGACTCATGCTTAATAAGTATGGTGCTCAAAATTGCCTTGCCTTGTTATTTATTTTGAAAATAATTATATGTCAAATTTATTTTAATTAAAGATTTATGATATTCATGACAATGGATGGGTCATCAAATTTGTAATTGGTTTGTAATCGCTTGACATCATTGATTTTTTTTCGTATAGTCCACAACTTTAAACGGCTACGATAATTTTTAAATAAGGAAGTTTTAATGACTGATACAACCCAGAAAACATCTGAAATACCGCCGGAGCAGCTCAGCTTAAGGAGCAAGTTTCGGTTTGATTGCCATAAAGGTGTCAAATGTTTTACAGATTGCTGCCGGGGAATTGATATTATGCTGACCCCATACGATATTTTAACCATGCGTAAGAAACTGGGAGTAACTTCCCATGAGTTTCTTGCTGAATTTACTTCACCGCATCTTCTTGATAAGGGTGGCCTTCCTGTGGTTACGCTTAAACTTCTGGATGACAAAAGAAAATCATGTCCTTTTGTTGATGATAAGGAAGGATGTGCCATTTATGAGGATCGTCCCACCACCTGCAGGTATTATCCTTTAGGGGTCGGATCTTTAAGTTATTCCGGAGAGAATGGTGAAAAAGATGAATTCTATTTTACGGTGAAAGAAGCCCACTGCCTTGGGTTTGATGAAAACAAAGAATGGACGGTTGCCGAGTGGAGGCAGGATCAGGGTGTTGACCTTCGTGATGAAGTCAATGATGGCTGGATGGAGTTGATCGTCAGGAAAAAATCACTGCCTGACAGTATGAAACTTTCCGAAGAGAGCAAAAAAATGTTTTTCCTGGTTTGCTATAATCTTGACAAGTTCAGAGAATTTGTATTTAACAGTACATTTCTTGAAAGATATGATTTTTCAAAGGAAAAAATTGAAGAGATTAAAAATGATGATGTCAAATTGCTGCAGTTTGGATTTGAATGGCTTACAGCCAGTTTTTTTCAAGCAGGGCAGGAAAAATTTCAAGTAAAAGAAAAAAAGTAAACCATACCTGAATTCAGACAGGCCATGCCTGGAAGGGCATGGCCTGTCTTGTTTTAGTAATTATACCACAGGTCTTTCTGGAATTTTAGGTTGTTCAGCCTGTCTCCAATATCTACATTAAAAAATGAAGCAATGGGTTCAAAGATCTCAGGATTATCGGCCTGGACACTTTTTACCGCATCCAAAAGAACATGGAAGCCTTTTTGGGTCATTTTCCCCAGGGGTCTGCGGCATGGCCCTCCCGGCATTCCCAATAACTGCATCATGGTTTTTAAAGGAAGCGGATTTCTTGCCCGACAGCTGACAGGTCCGAATTCAGATTCCTCCTGTGTGGTCACTACAACAAGATCAAGCAGGGGTTTTAAGGCTGTCTGAATCTTCATGGCTCCATCCGTATCTCCCTGATTGAGCAGTGAGATCATCTGTGTAAGAAATTTTGGTGCGATATTGGCCATCACTGAAATTGCACCGCAGGCCTTGATCTCAGGATCTGCCATAATATCGTAAACCAAGGCATCATCTCCGGAGAATATTTTAAAGTTATTTCCGCAGTATTTCCGGGTAAGTTTCATATTTTCAAGATTGCCGGTGGCTTCTTTTACACAGGATATATTAGGGAAGTTCTTTGCCAGGATGGCAAGATCCTGGGGCAGCATCTGGGCACCGGTTCTTCCTGGAATAATATAGGGAATAATGTTGACATCAGGGTAAGCTCCTGCAACCACTTCATAATATTCCTTCCTGATTTCAAGGGAGCTTGGACCGTTATAATACGGGTCCACCAAAAGGAGGGCATCAACCGCTTCTTTGGCGGCATGACCTGCTGCTTCCAGGGTCTCATTGGTGTTATTGCTGCCCACTCCGGCAATTCGAAGGCATTTGCCCTTTGCAAGTTGTGCAACACGGGCAATCACAAGATCATGCTCTTTCCATTTGAATGTGGGGCTTTCGCCGGTTGTTCCCGCTGCAAGTATTCCGGTGATACCATTTTCAATCTGAAAGCTAATAAGTTGTTCAAGACCTTCCTGATCAAGCTCTCCTGCCTGGGTAAATGGGGTGATTAATGCTGTATAGCATCCTGGTTTCATATCTTACTCCTGCCGTGCAATAAATTATTTTTCAATAGGTTTTTCCTATATTCCCGTGCTATCATAAGTTTCACCTTGGTTCAAGCCAAAATATTGAGAAAGCCGAAATATGAAACTTTTTTATACTTTCCTTGACAAACAATGCTTTTCCATCCTAAGTTCATAATTAAAATTCCTGACCAGTGTGGCAGATTTGTTCAATTTAATGTTGAATGCGCAGCAGTTTCTCGTTGTTTTGTTGCAGCGACGCCACATATTTTTCCAGGTGTTTCAAAAAATTAAGTCATATTTTTGGCAACAATTCAATGAAAGGAGAATTTTCTAAATGCAGACTATTTATGAATTTTTTAAATGGAAGATGGTAATCGTTTTTGTTGTGTTTTTATTAACCGGTGGGGCTAGCATAGCAGCGGATGGAAACAAGACACTTCCTCTTATATCCTTAAATGAAATCCTGGAAGATGTGATCAAGACCAATCCGGAAATTCTGGAAGCTCAGGATATATATCGCAGTGTCGTGGAAGAACGATCCATCGCCACAAGTGGGTACCGGCCAACAATAGGAGCAGAGCTGTCTACCGGCCCGGAAGTGACGGACGGCAGGGATACCAACTACACACGGGAAGAGCTGTGGGCCTCTAGGGCAACGTTGTATGCCCGGCAAAATATATTCAACGGGGGAAAGACAGCTGCATTTACCGAGGAAACCGATGCCCGGATTCTTGCAGCCGCCTATGAAGTAATAACCGTTGCCAACAGGGTCTTTTTGGAAACTAGTGAAGCCTATATCAATGTGTTGGAAGCCCGTGAACTGTTAGAATTTTCAAAGGAAAATGTAATGACCCAGGAAAAAATCCTGGGACAGGTCAAAGAAAAAACAACCGCAGGATTTACCCGGGTCTCCGACTTAAGCAACTCAAAAGCCCGGTTGTCCCTGGCCAAAGGTAATTATATTTCCACGCAGCAGGATTTGAGCCATGCGATTGTCAAGTTTCATCGCCAGCTTGGCCGCCTGATGCAACCGGAGCAGTTTGTTATGCCCAAGCCTGCTTTTAAACTCCCGGACACTGTTGAGAAAACTGTTGATATGGCGTTACGTCATCATCCAGCCCTTGAAGTTGCAAAATATAATATCCATGCACGCAAGTACGCCTATGAAAAAGCAGAAGCAGATTACTGGCCAACCCTGGACTTGGAATTGAAAGCAGAGGGCTGGAATGATGTTAATGGAGATAATGGTCATACAAGGAAAGACTCTGCCATGCTGAAATTGAGTTATGTATTTTATGACGGCGGTGTACGGGCTGGTGAGAAAGGCAAAAAATACAATTATCTGCGAAAGGAATATCAACGCGCTTATACTGAACGCCGGAATGTCAACCAGGCTGTCAGGCTGGCCTGGAATATTTATGAGGCTGAGGAATTTAAAAAGGATTTTTTAAATGACCATGTGGACCTGAGTGCCGAAACATTATCCGCCTTTAAAGATGAGTATTATGCAGGACGGAGAACACTGCTTGATATTCTTGATATGGAGAACGAGTATAATGCGGCCAAGATCGCTAACACTGAATCAGAATATATGAACCTGGTGGCCTATTATCGGATTTTTCAGGCAACCGGGGTCTTAATTCACGAATTTAATTCAAGCCTGTTAGAAGAGATGCATCTTCCGTCTGAAAAGCCTTATGATCTGGAAGAGTACGAGGAAGATCTGGTGCCGAACCGGGATGTCGATACTGTAATAGATGTCAGCGACCAGTGTGACAATTCTATCGAAGGCAGTACGGTTCTTCCTTTTGGGTGTATTGGAGGAATGGCTGTCCCGATAGGTTACCAGGAACCTGAAACCTTGACTCCGTATATTTTACCTAAAGAGGAAGAAGGGATTCTTAAAATTGACAAGACTAAAAAGGTACAATCCATCCATCTGGATACAATCCATTTCCATTTTGATTCTGCCGTATTAACAGATGAGGCACTGGGATTACTCGGACCTATTTCCGATCAACTGATTGAGGCATCTGAATTTATGATAGAAGTAATTGGACATACGGACAGTACCGGAAGCATCGAGTACAACCAGAAACTTTCTGAGGCAAGGGCACAAAGCGTCTATGACGAATTGAAGAAAGCAGGAATTAGTGAGGACAGACTTTTATCAAACGGAAAAGGTGAGCTTGAACCTGTTGCAACCAATGAAACAGCGGAAGGGAGACAAAAAAACCGCCGGACTGAATTCAAGTTGACCCAGTAGCTTCCGGTTGAGGCACAGTATTAAATATGTTGTGATATTGTTGAGCCTTCTTGCTCTGGCAGTTTTTGCCGAGACTTCTACCAGGTTTTTTGTACCTGAAAACCTGGTAGATAATTTCAGCAGGAAATACGGTGAGCAGGCTGTCAGACGGTTAAACAGCCTGTTGTTGCAGATGGAGGAGCTGATCAAATTACCGGAAGATCAAATTGTTATTAATGTAAACAGGTTTTTTAACCAGCTGGAATATTGTTCTGATATCAAAACATGGAACAAGAAGGATTATTGGGCCAGCCGCCTGGAGTTTCTTGGCAGGGGCCAGGGTGATTGTGAAGATTATGCCGTGGCCAAGTTTCTGACCATGGCACAGCTGGGTGTTCCAGAGAAAAAATTATTTTTAACATATGTCAAGGCGGTGGGTTACCCGGATGCAGCTCACCTTGTGGTGACCTACTACAAGGAACCGGGTACCGTGCCTTTCGTCCTTGACAACTATATTAAAAAAATTCTGCCCGCCACCCAGCGACCGGACCTTATCCCGGTATACAGTTTTACTGCCACCGATCTTTACATCCAGAAACAATATGGCCTTGGCAAGCGTATTAACCGGAAACTGTTAAAAACCCAGCTCAGTTTAAAAACGGTTGATTTAGAAATTCAGGAGAGGGAAAAGTGAGTCTTTTAAAGCAAATACAGATATTAGTGACCTTGCTGCTGCTGATCACGCTGATCATCGTATTGAGGATTAATTTCAATACAGCGCGGGAGTTTACTGCAAATCAATCATATCTCAATGCAAAAAATCTTGCCAACGTACTTGCCTTGTCACTCAGCTCAAGACCGTCGGATGATATTTTTATGAGAACCAGCATCAATGCAATGTTTGACGGTGGATATTACGAATCCATAACATTTCTCCACCCGGACGGCAATGTGATTTACAAGAAGAGTGAAAAGCTGGCTGTTTATGGTGTGCCTGCTTTTTTCTCAGATTATATAGACCTGGTCATACCTGTGGCAGAAGCCCGGGTAATGGAAGGGTGGTCTATTTTTGGCACGCTTCAGATTAAGGGACATCCCGGTCAGTCATATAAAAAATTATGGGAGATATTGAAGCAGCTTTGTCTGCAATTTGCTTTGCTTGGAAGTATTGTTATTTTAATAAATTATATCGGGTTGCGTCACCTTTTAAGGGCACTGGAAAAGATCAAGCACCAGGCCCAGGAAATCAGCAACAACGAATTTATTATCAATCCGGATATTCCGAAAACTCCTGAATTAAAAAAAGTTGTACTTGCCATGAATGTCATGGTCCAAAAAGTGGAAACGATCTTTGACCGCCATCTTGAAAACCTGGCTAGTTATCAGGAATTGCGTTATAAGGATCGTATTACCGGACTTCATAACCGCTCATTTTTTGTAAAGCAGCTTGCCCAATTTATAAAAAACCGAGGAGAAAAGGCCCGGGGGCAGGTTATCCTTCTGGGGCTGACCGGAATGGAAGGAATTGAACTTTCCGGAAATCGGTCTCTTACCCATAAAATTTTCAAACATCTGGCACAAACACTGAAAAAAGAAACAGAGTCCATAGGGGATGCTCTGGTGGCCAGGCTGCCCCGACGGGAATTTGCTGCGATTCTGCCGGGCAGCAGTTCGGAAAAAGGTTTAGAGGTTGCCAAAGCAGCCATAAGTAATTTTTTGCCGGGATTGAGTCATGAAAAGGCTCTCCCCGATTCCATAGCGGTTTATGGTGGTCTGGTATCTTACAATCATGAAGATGATTTGAGCACGGTTCTTTCCAAAGCAGACTATGCTCTTTCAAAGGCCAGGACCGGATTGCACGGGACGGTTAGAATATTCAAAGAGGAGCAGTCCCAGGCTGTCATCGGCAAGTCAGCGTGGAAAACGTTAATTGAAGATACCTTTTTTGAAAACCGTTTTTTTCTGACAGTTCAGTCTGTAATGTCGGGTGCAAAGGAATTCCATCGTGAAGTCTTTGTCAACATGGTTGACCGGAAAGGCGTTCAGCATCAGGCCGGACTGTTTATGCCCATGGTATTGACGCTTGGACTGGCAAGCAGGCTTGACCGATATATCCTGGAGCAGTCAGCCCGGTATCTTTCGGACAATCCCGAACATGCCATGACGGTCAATATTACTACTGAATTCTGCCGGGATCGGCTGGCCGGCCCGTGGCTCAGGAAATTTTTAATGGAACACAAATCCCTGCAGGATCTCCTTATTTTTGAGATTCATGAAACCACACTGATCCAGCATCCTGAAATCTGCATTGATTTTGTCGGGTTAATCACAGGGATGGGTTTCAAATTCGGCTTAGACCAGTACACCATGCACGATGCATCACTCAGCCTTCTCAAGAAGATAAAACCTTATTATATTAAAATTGAGCGGGACTATCTGGAAGTATTTGATGATCCTGAAAAAGTTGATATGGTTTTGAATGCACTTTTCACGATAAGCGACAGCCTGGGTATCAAGTTGATTGCAACAAAAATTGAAAACAAAGCACAGCAGCAGGTACTCGCCGATAGAAATATAAACTATTTCCAGGGGCATGGAATTGCAGGGATTGTTCCTTTGAGAGACAAAAATGAATGATACGCTTTCCACCGATCCCCTGATGCAGTGTCTGGTGATACTGACAAAGCTGAACCATAAGCCGACTTCTACGGAAGTCCTGGCCTCCGGGCTTCCCTTTGAGCCGGGGAGTGATAAGCAAAGACTCTTCAGTGTTGACAACCCAAAGGCGAATTTTTCACGGGCTGCAGAAAAAGCCGGGTTTATTTCACAATTAAAAAAGCGCACATTAAAGGATATCCCTTCCCTTGTGCTGCCGGTAATCCTTACCCTGAAAGGTGATAATGCCTGTGTTCTTCTGGAAATCAACCGCAAGGACAAAACTGCACTGGTGATCATCCCTTCCCTGGATGACGCCCCTGTTCAGGTGAACATGGAAAAACTGGAACAAGGATATCTGGGATATGCATTTTTTTTGAAACGAAAATATGAAGGATTCGGTCAGGATCAATTAACAGGAGAGTTTGTAAAACGGAAAAATTGGTTTTTCGGCACCCTGATGAAGTTCAAGGGGATATACGGGCGGGTCATGCTGGCAACATTTCTTGTGAATATCTTTGTGATTGCAGGCCCTATTTTTACGTTGAACGTCTATGACCGCATTATTCCCCACAATGCCATTGACACTCTCTGGGTGCTGGCCGCGGGTGTGGCTCTCATTTATATTTTTGATTTGGTCCTCAAGCATATCAGGACCTATTTTTTAGAAAATGCTGCCAGACGAAGTGATGTTATTTTGTCTTCAATGCTCTTTGAGCAGGCCATGAGCCTGAAACTTGAAAACAAACCCCGCTCTGTGGGGGCTTTTTCAAGCATTATAAAGGATTTTGACGGTATCCGCTCTTTTTTTGCATCCGGTGCGATTACAGCGTTTATTGATCTTCCTTTTGCAGCTGTTTTTCTTTTGGTGATTTATTCCATCAACAATATCATTGTGTTGATCCCGCTGGCGACAATTCTTCTTATTTTGCTTCTCAGTATTCCCATGAGACATTCCATCCAGAAAGTTATCGACAGCACCCATGAAGCGACCCATCAGCGGAACAGTATTTTGGTGGAATCCCTGGCCAATCTTGAGACCATCAAGGCATTTAATGCTGACAGTTCAATGCAGTGGCACTGGGAAGAGAGCACCGGGTTCATCGCAGGCAAAACCCAGCGCTCCCGGGTCAGGTCCGGCTCACTTGCAACCCTGACCGGCTTTCTTTCACAGGTCTGCAGTGTGGCCATTATTATTGCAGGCGTTTACCTGATCAAGGAAAGAGAGCTGACCATGGGCGGGCTTATCGCGATCAACATCCTTTCTTCACGCAGTATTGCACCCTTTTCCCAGGCGATTTCACTTATGTTGAACTTTGGACAGATGAAGGTCGGGCTCAAATCCCTGAACGAGTTTATGGAAAAGGAAACAGAGCATCCTGAAAAAAAGAAGTTTATCCATCGGCCGTCTCTTCAAGGAGAAATCGAGTTCAAGGATGTCGGGTTCAGTTACCCGGAAGAGCAGAACAAAGCCATATCAAATATCAGTTTTCACATAACCCCCGGCGAAAGGGTCGGGATCATCGGTGCGGTGGGCTCGGGAAAATCCACCATCGGCAAGCTTCTGCTAGGTCTGTTTGATTCTGGTGAAGGTGCCATCTTTGTTGACGGGCTGGATATAAAGCAGATTGATCCGGTTGATTTGCGTCATAATTTCAACTATGTACCCCAGGATGTTGTTCTTTTTTCCGGAACAGTACGGGACAATATCACACTCAAGTTCCCCCATGCCGGTGACAGTGCGATTATTAACGCAGCAAAAATCGGTAAGGTTGACACTTTCACCGACCGTCACCCCATGGGCATGGATCTCCAGGTGGGAGAAAGAGGATTTGCCCTGTCCGGCGGACAGCGCCAGTCAGTTGCCGTGGCCATGGCCTTTATCGAGGAAAGTCAGATTGTGCTGCTTGATGAGCCAACCAATGCCATGGATTTCAATACGGAAACCCAGGTGATTTCAAACCTGAGCAGGGTTACCAAAGGCAAAACAACCCTCATAATAACGCATAAACCGTCCATCCTGAATATTGTTGACCGTATTCTGGTCATGGATAAGGGAAGAATTGTAATGGATGGCCCCAAAAAAGAAATTTTTGCGAAACTTGGAGGGAAAGCCAAGTGAGCCTTGATAAAAATTCCGTTCAAAAGGTTGCCTCCCGGAGATGGGCGGGACAATCCCGTAAAAAATACAGCCAAAAAGATATCCGGTTTATGAACAGCCTGAGTGCTGCAGTTCTGTCGGACAGTCCGGCCAGGACAAATATCCTGCTGTATGCTGTAGCCCTTGTGATCATTTCTCTGATCGCATGGGCAAATTATGCTGAAATCGACGAGAGAACCCAGGGAAGCGGGCGTATGATTCCTTCCCAGCAGATCCAGGTGGTGCAGAACCTGGAGGGCGGGATCATCAAAGAAATAAAAGTTGTGGAGGGAGAGTCTGTAAAAAAAGAACAGATCCTGGTTGTTATTGACAATACCGGAGCTGGAAGTTCCTTTGCAGAGAGTAAATCTGTGATCAATGAGCTTCGGGCACACGTTGTTCGCTTCCAGGCCGAAGCCGGGATTAAAAGTTTTAAGGCAGGTTCGGCAGAAGCTGCCGATCTTAACAGCGGACTGCTTGTAAAGGAAAAAAGACTTTATGACACCAACATGATTCGGAAAAAAAGCGAAATCGGGGTCTTGAAACAGCGGCTGAAACAGCGGAGAATAGAACTGGCAGCCACCCGCCTGGAAATAAAAACCTTGAAATCAAGCCGGGAAATGATGGCCCGGGAAATTGAACTCACCCAGCCCATGTTTGATAAAAGACTGGTCTCTGAGTTGGAATTTATCCAGCTCAAACAAAAGGTCCTGGATAAGAAGCATGAACATGAAAGCGCGATAAAAAATGCAGAATCTCTGGTGTCAAAAATCAGGGAGACTGAGAACCAGATCCGGGAAATAGAGAGCAGACACCGGGGTGAAGCACAGGAAGAATTAAATAAAGCTCTGGCGGAAATTGAGCGCCTGAGAGAAAACCAGGTCGCCATTGAAGACCGTGTTAAACGAACCAATGTCCGCTCCCCGGTTGACGGCACGGTCAAGCAGTTGCTGATTAATACGGTGGGCGGTGTGGTCAAGCCGGGAATGGATATTGTAGAGATTGTTCCCCATGAAAAAAAATTGCTGGTGGAGGCAAAAATCAGGCCGTCTGATATTGCTTTCCTCTATCCGGGCTTGAAAGCCATCGTAAAGTTGACTGCCTATGATTTTGCTATTTATGGAGGGCTTGATGGAGCAGTGGTCCATATCAGTGCGGATACCATTACCGACGAGCGCCAGGAGGAATTTTATCTGGTCCGTATTATGACACAGAAAAATTATCTGGG
>JAHOYS010000113.1 GCA_019038815.1 Desulfobacterales bacterium
AGGGTATGAACAATGAAATAAACAAAATATTAAGTTATCTAAAAAAAAATCGAGGATTTGATTTTTCCGGAAACCGTCCGGATGTAATCAAACGCAGAATAACTAATAGATTAACAGATACGAAATGCACTGATTACGAACAATACCTAAGCTATCTTCAAAACAATCCCAAAGAATTAGATTTCCTGATAGATGTTTTAACCATCAATGTAAGCAGGTTTTTCCGCAACACTTTAACCTTTGAATACATAGCTGATATCCTTTTGCATGACATTATTGCACAAAAGTCAGTTGCCAATGAAACAACACTTAGAATATGGTCAGCCGGCTGCGCAACAGGAGAAGAACCCTATTCCGTTGCAATCCTGATTAATGAACTGATAAAAAAAGAAAAATTAAATATTAAGTTAAATATCTTTGCAACAGATATTGATAAAAAATCCTTAAAAAATGCAAAAGCAGGGAATTATCATTTTGAAAGTATTAAAGACATCAAGTACCATATTTTAAAAAAATACTTCACAATAAAAGACGAATGCTATTTTTTGAATCCTGAAATTAAAGATTTAGTGAGCTTTTATGCTTATGATATGCTTGACAAAAAGACCTATGTGCCTGCGGAAAGTGTGTTTGGAGATTTTGATTTAGTGTTTTGCCGGAATCTTTTAATATACTTTCAAAATGATTATCAAAATTTAATTTTTGAAAAACTGTACCGATCCCTCGCTAAAAAAGGACATCTGATATTAGGTGAAGCGGAAGTTCCTTTAATCAAATATCAAAGATCTTTAATAAGAAAAAATGAATATTGCAATATCTATCAAAAAATATAAAAAAATTGCCGGAGAGTTAAATGAAAAGAAAAACAGGATTTAAAAGTATTAAAACCAGAATTCTATTCTGGCTCCTTGTTATTTCAATGGTGCCATTAATTATAGATAATATAATCACATATCATCAAAGAGCTGAATCTATCAGGGAAGAAAGCTTTATCAAGCTCAAAGCTATCAGAGATCTTAAAGCAAGGAAGATCAATAGCTGGCTGGAAGAAAGAATTGGTGACATTACAGTTGTTTCACAGGATAATGAGATAAGAAACCTGGAGGATGCACTGAAAAATACTGTAAGAACTGAGCAGGATGTTAAAACAATTGCCAGTGCCAAAAAACTAATGAAAAGATATTTAAGAAATTATAAACAGTATGATGAAATTTTTATCATCAATCCTTTGTCAGGTAAAATTGACATTTCAACCGATGACACTCAAACAGGAAAAGACAGATCAAATGATAAATATTTTACCAATCCAATGAAATCAGGTGAAATATATATAAAAGACATTTACTATTCAAAAACCATCAAAAAACTAACAATGACTTTTTCTATTCCAGTATATTGTCTTACCCATAATACCCATATAACCGGAATTTTAGTTGCGCGGGTTGATCTGGAAAATGCTCTTTATAATCTGCTTTTAGACAATACCGGCTTGGGAAAAACAGGTGAAACCATCATCACCAATAAGGATGGAATAGCTTTAAATGAATTAAGATGGCAGAAAAATGCTCCTCTGAACCTGAAAATCAAGGCAGAACCTGTTTTATTAGCTTCCCAGGGCAAAACAGGAATTACCGAGACTGTTGATTACCGTGGTGAAAAAATATTGGCGGCTTATACCTATATCCCCACTACCCAGTGGGGATTTGTTGCCAAACAGGACTTAAAAGAAGTCTATTCACCGATACATCAGATGACTCAACAGATGGGGATAATCATATTGTTATCTTTATTATCTGTTTATATACTTGCAGCTTTTCTTGCAAAAAATATCACCCGGCCATTAATGGAAATAATAAAAACTTCAAGGCTAATTGAAAGAGGCGATCTTTCAGCCCGTAATATTGATAATAGTACAGATGAAATCGGTTATTTAGCAACTTCGATTAATACTATGGCTGATTCCCTGACAAACCAGATGTTAATTCAAAAAAATGTCGCTAAAATAACAGAGACAATGGTAAATTCTGAAAAGCTGAACGATTTCGGCATTAAACTGTTAAAAGAACTTATTGATATTACAGAATCCAATATTTGTTCTTTTTACATACTCAACCATGATAAAAATAAATTTGAGTATTCAACATCCATTGGTATAGATTCTGAACTTTTAGAACCGTTTGATGCATCAATCCTTGAAGGAGAATTCGGCAGAGCACTTGCAGCAAAACAGATATCCCATATTAAAAATATCCCTGAAAATACCCGGTTTAAATTCAAGACCTTTGCCGGCACAATATTACCTAAAGAAATAATTACAATTCCTGTTATAGTTAAAAAAAAGGTGTGTGCTGTAATATCCCTTGCAAATCTCAAACAATATTCAAAAGAGGATCTGGATACTTTGAAACAATCCTGGGATGGCATGAACACGGTGTTTTCAAGCCTTCTTTCAACGGTTGAAATAAAAAATCTTGCCATTGATCTGGAGAATAAAAATCAAGAACTGCAAGCCCAGTCAGAGGAACTTCAGCAGCAGTCTGATGAACTTCAGGAGCAAAATATGGAACTTGAAGTCCAGAAACAACAGGTTGATGAGGCAAACCGTTTAAAGAGTGAATTTTTATCCAACATGAGTCATGAATTAAGAACACCTCTTAACTCTGTTATGGCACTTTCCCGGGTGCTCATCATGCAGGCAAAAGAAAAACTCTCCAAAGAGGAAACACATTATCTTGAAATAATCGAACGTAATGGGAAGCAACTGCTTGACCTGATTAATGACATACTTGATCTTTCTAAAATAGAAGCAGGCAGGATGGATGTAAGCATAAAGCTTTTTTCACCAAAGATTACGATTGAATCTCTTGCGGAAAACCTTGAACCGCTTGCAGATGATCAAGGTATCAAAATCATAAACAACATACCTGATAACCTTCCTATGATTGAGAGTGATGAATCCAGAATCCATAAAATCTTTCAAAATATTATAGGAAATGCCATAAAATTTACCAAAAAAGGAAATGTGACTGTCTCAGCATCAAGCAATGAACAAACAATCCTGATTGATGTCACTGACACCGGTATCGGGATTTCAAAAAAAGATATGCCTCATATTTTTGATGAATTCCGACAGGCTGACGGCAGCTCGGCAAGATTGTTTGAAGGAACAGGTCTTGGGCTTGCCATTGCCTTTAAAGCTGCCAGAATGCTTGGCGGAGATATAACAGTTAAAAGCACTTTAAATAAAGGCACAACATTTACAGTGACCCTGCCGATAAAATGGGAAGACCAAGGGCAGGCAAATGTGCTGGCTACCTTATTACCTTCTTCTGAGCAGATCAAACAAAAAACAAAAATTAAACCGCTGAATATTACCGATGATAAAAGAATTCTTCTGGTTGAAGACAATGAAACTGTACATATTCAAATCAAAACAATGCTTGAAAACAATAATTATATTGTGGATATAGCCCCAAACGGGCAAAAAGCAATCGAATATGTCAAACACACGATTCCGGATGGTATTATCCTTGATTTAATGATGCCCGGAATTGACGGCTTTGAAGTGCTTGAAAAAATTCGCAGCACTGAAATGACATCTAAAATCCCTGTCCTGATCCTGACTGCCAAAGATTTAACGTCAGAAGATCTTGACAGACTCAGCTCCAATAATATTCAACAATTGATTCATAAAGGCGATGTAGATCGTGAAAATCTAATATTTAAAATCAAGCTGATGCTTGGCTCACAACCGGGAACAGGTGTACAGAAAAAAACACCACTACCTGATTTTAAAAAAGTGACAGAAACACCAACAATTTTAGCTGTTGAAGATAACCCTGATAATTTGACCACATTAAAAGCCATTCTTGGAAATAGATATAACCTGCTTAAAGCAGTTGACGGAGAGGCTGGATTGGAAAAGGCTTTTACAGAAAATCCTGATTTAGTGCTTCTTGATATGTCTCTTCCCAAACTGGATGGTTATACTATAGTTAAAAAAATTAAAGAAAATCATAATGCCGGGAATATACCGGTTATTGCTCTTACTGCTAGAACCATGAAAGGTGACAAAGAGAAAATGCTGGAAGCCGGCTGTGATGATTATATTTCCAAACCAGTTGACCCGGACACACTATTAAAGACAATTGAAAAATGGCTGAGAACTAAAGATTAAAGGTAAAAATTATGCAGAAAATCTTGATAATTGACGACAAAAAAGACAACCTTATTGTAGCTTCAGCTTTGCTGAAAAATTTAATTCCTGATTGCATCACAATTACAGCACAGTCTGGAATCGAAGGTTTAAATAAGGCAAAGACAGAGCTGCCTGATACTATTCTGCTTGACATTAAAATGCCCGGCATGGATGGTTATGAAGTATGCAAAAAACTCAAACGGGATGAAACCTTGAAACATATTCCTGTTATTATGGTTTCTGCCATTAAAATTGGGGGAAAAGACCTTATAAAAGGGCTTGAAACCGGTGCTGATGCTTATCTTGCCAAACCCATAGACGAATATGTTCTTGCAGCACAGATTAAAACTGCTTTGCGAATAAAAAAAGCAGAAGATCATTTACGCAAGCAAAAAGAAACATTGGAAAATATGGTGCTGAAACGAACTGACGAATTAATGCAGACAAATTTAAAACTACAGCGTGAGATAGATGAACATAGCCTGACAGAGGATAAAAGGGAACAATTGCAGGCCCAGCTGGTCCAGGCCCAGAAAATGGAGTCCATCGGACGTCTTGCAGGCGGGGTTGCCCATGACTTCAATAATGCGCTCAGTGTGATCATGGGCACTGCTGAGCTGGTAATAAATGACGTGGACCCGGATGGGCAGTTACGTGAAGATCTTGATGACATTCTCATGGCAGCAAAACGCGCAGCAGATATTACCCGGCAGTTGCTGGCCTTTGCCCGCAAGCAGACCATCTCGCCTGAGGTGCTTGACCTGAATGAAAACATACAAAGCCTGCTTAAAATGCTCCGACGTCTTATCGGAGAGGATATCGACCTTGCCTGGTTGCCGGGGGCAAACCTCTGGTCTGTCAACATTGACCCCTCCCAGATCGACCAGGTCCTGGCCAACCTGTGTGTCAATGCCCAGGATGCCATAGAAGGCGTGGGCAAAATTACCATTGAAACAAGAAACCTTACCCTGGACAAGGACTATTGCATTGATCATGCTTGTTTTATTCCCGGAGAGTATATCCAGTTGTCTGTAACCGACAGTGGCTGTGGTATGAATAAAAAAACACTGGACAATATTTTTGAACCATTTTTCACCACAAAGGATGTAGATAAGGGTACTGGTCTTGGAATGGCAATGGTCTATGGCATCATTAGGCAGAATAACGGCTTTATCAACGTTGACAGTGAACCGGGCAAAGGAGCAACCATAAAAATTTACCTGCCAAGACACGAGAGCACAGTTGCCGAAATCCATAAAGGAAGCACCAAAGAAATTCAATCAGGTCAAGGGGAAACAATCCTGGTTGTGGAAGATGATCCCTCAATCCTTAATATCATGCAGACAATTCTCAAAGGACTGAATTACACTGTATTAACCTCAAATGCACCTGAAAAAACCATGAGCATTGTCAAAAAATATGCCGGTACGGTTCATCTACTCATCACAGATGTAATCATGCCCAAAATGAACGGACATGATATGGCAGAATTATTGCGATCAACTTACCCTGACCTCAAGTGCATATTCATGTCTGGATACACAGCCGATGTCATCGCCCATCATGGCGTTCTGGACAAAGGGATACGCTTTATCCAAAAACCATTCTCCAGGAGAGAATTGGCAGAAATAATCAGAAAAGTACTGGATGAAAATTAAAAAAATGAAACAAATTGATTTAAGAAGCGATACCGTCACAAAGCCTTCGGCCGGTATGATGGAAGTAATGATGAATGCAAAGGTGGGCGATGATGTGTATGGAGAAGATCCCACTGTAAATGAGCTTGAAGCCTTTGCCGCAAAAAAGCTCGGGACTGAAGATGCGATTTTTTGTACCAGCGGCACCCAGAGTAATCTGCTGGCACTTATGACCCATTGTGAAAGAGGAGATGAATATATTGTGGGGCAGCACGCCCACACCTACCGGTATGAAGGCGGCGGTGCGGCTGTCTTTGGAAGTATTCAGCCACAGCCCCTGGACTTTGAAGCCGATGGGAGCTTAAACCTTGAAAAAGTGTCACAATTTATTAAACCGGATGATTTTCATTTTACCAATACAAAACTCTTATGCCTTGAAAATACCCAGGCCGGAAAAGTACTGTCTTTGGATTATCTTGAAAAAGCAAACAAATTTGCAACCGACAACGGGCTGATGCTGCATCTTGACGGGGCAAGAATCTTTAATGCTGCCGTAAAGCTTAAAGTTGACGTCAAAGAGATCACAAAATATTTTGACACAATTTCCTGCTGCCTGTCAAAAGGCCTGGGTGCTCCTGTGGGGTCTGTTCTCTGTGGCTCAGAAAACCAGATAAAAAAAGCACGACGCTGGCGAAAGGTTCTGGGCGGCGGTATGAGACAGGCAGGCATCCTTGCAGCCGCAGGTATTTTTGCCCTTTCAAATAATATTCAGCGGCTTGAAAAAGACCATGAAAATGCCCTGGTCCTGGCTAAAGGATTATCTGCAATTAATCAAATTCATATTAATATGGAAATGGTTCAAACCAATATAATCTTTGCAGACATCAAAGCGGATATGGATGCTCTTTGTGATTTTTTAAAGGAAAAAGGAATCCTTATTGATAAAAGCAATAATTTAAGACTTGTGACTCACCTGGATATTTCAACCAAAGATATTGATGATACCATCCAGGCGTTCAAAGCATTCTTTTATTAGGATCCTGCGGCGAATAATTGCGGAAAATCTGTAATTATACCGTCAACTCCCTGACTTGCAAATCGTGAGAAGGCTTTGGGATCATTTACGGTAAACAGGTTAATCTTCTTGTCTCTGGCTTTAAGTTGATTAATCATTTCTGTATCAATCAGGCCGGCATTTACATTATAAGTCGAAAAAGCCCAATCCCCGAAATCAAGGGGATCTGTATCATTTTCCCCAACCAGGGCCTGAACCTCAATATCGGGTTCTTTTTTCATGACAATTTTCAGCCAGTCATGGTTAAAAGATGAAATAACCACCCGGTTCAAAGAAATCCGGGTGTGATAAATCATATCAAGTGTCTTATCAGGTACAAGTAAATCTTTGGATACAGGAGAATAATCTTTAAGCTCAAGATTGACTTTCCAATTCATTTTTTTTGTAAACAAAAGCCCTTGTTCAAGAGTAGGGATAGTCTCTCGTTTAAAGGATGACAATGCTTTTTTTGTAACACTGCCTGCTGATATCTGACCAAAAGGGTCTGTATCAACAAAATAAGATCCGGCATCCAGAGACTGAATATCTTCCAGAGAAAAATCCTTTACAAGATATGACGGCCTTGACGGGAACCTTGACAAAACATTGGTACACCTTAAAAGAGTTTCATCATGAAACAGGACCAGCTGCCCGTCGCAGGTAGCATTGATATCCGTCTCCCAGAGATCGGCACCTGTTTGATAAGCAATTTTGGCTGCTGCCAGGGTATTTTCCGGTGCAATACTTCTGGCACCTCTGTGGGCAATTACCTGGACCATGGGTAGATGAACTAACCTCGATCATCAATGGGAATATAGTCCCGGCTTTGATCACCGGTATAAACCTGCCGCGGCCTTGATATCCTCATCTCAGGGTCAGCCACATCCTCTTTCCACTGGGCGATCCATCCCGGCAATCGGCCTATGGCAAACATAACCGTAAACATATTGGTGGGAATCCCCATTGCCCGCAATACAATACCCGAATAAAAATCCACATTGGGGTAAAGATTTTTGTCTTTAAAATACGAATCTTTTAAAGCTGTTTCTTCAAGCCTTTGGACAATATCCAGCAATGGATCTTTTCTTTTGATTTTTGCAAGGAGAATATCACTCATTTTTTTCATGATCTTTGCCCTTGGGTCATATGTCTTATAAACCCTGTGCCCGAACCCATAAAGCCGGAAAGGATCATTTGGATCTTTTGCTTTTGAAATGCACTCCTTTACAGTCATCCCGTCTTTATGAATTTCTTCAAGCATATTGACCACTGCCTGGTTTGCTCCGCCATGCAAAGGACCCCAAAGTGCTGAAATTCCGGCTGAAATCGCTGAATAAATATTGACTTTACCGCTTCCCACAATCCTTACAGCCGTAGTGGAACAATTCTGCTCATGATCGGCATGAAGAATCCAGAAGACATTCAATGCCCTGACCATGTCATCATCTATACGATAAGGAATCACTACATTGTCAAACATCATGTTTAAAAAATTGGCACAATAACACAGATCCGGCCTTGGATAGACAGCCCTTTCACCCAATGAAATTTTGTAAGCCATTGCCGACATTGTCCTGATCTTGGAAATCAGACGAAGATATGTTTTGTTCATATCCTCCTCAATGTCAAGCAGTTCAGGATAAAAGCTTCTCATGGCATTCACCATGGCGGAAAGGATTCCCATGGGGTGAGCCTTGGGAGGATAATTCCGATAAAACGCTTTCATGTTCTCATGCAGGGGAGAAAAATCATTCAAGTAGACACTGGTTTGGGTCAATTCGCCTCTGGTTGGAAGATGTCCTGTGATTAAGAGAAATGCGGTTTCTGCAAAAGTTGACTGTTCGGCCAGTTGCTCAATCGGGACACCCCGGTATCTTAAAATCCCCTTTTCCCCATCCATATAGGTAATCGTACTTCTGCAGGTTCCGGTATTTCCGAATCCGGGATCAAATGTAATATATCCTGTCTCCTGGCGCAGATTTCTGATATCAATCGCCTTCTCTCCTTCTGAACCTTCAATCACCGGAAGCATCAGCTCTTTCCCGTCAATTACAAGTTTGACAACTTCTTTCAAAAAAACCTCCTTTGCTTTATGCGGCTGCTTTACATCAAATTTAAAATGGAGAAAAACTTAGGGTGGCAAATGAATCTTGCGGGGCTATCTTGTCTCACCTGAAACGGTATAAGTTTTGCAGGATCCGCCGGAGCATTCTCTTTCCTGGGTCTGAACACCTTTGGATTGCCCTGAAGATGAACTTCCCATGGCAAAATTGGTTTTGGAAACAACTCTTTCAAATTCCTCTGATTTACATTTGGGACAAGTGACCGTATCATCATTGTTTGAGCCCATTACAAGAACTTCAAAAAATTCTTCACATTTTGAGCATTTAAATTCATATATTGGCATAAAAACTCCTTTATTCAACTTTTCAATAACTATTTAATTTAACCATATATGACCATTTGTCAAGATAATGTCTGGTCAAGAAGTTCCCTGGCATGGGTCAGGGTTGCTTCTGTAATACTGGCCCCGCCAATCATCCTGGCGATTTCTTCAATCCTCGCATTCTCTTCTGCCAGTGGAATAATGGTCGTAAAGGTACGTCCATCGATCACATCCTTGGATATCCTGAACTGATTTGCGGCGTATTTTGCAATCTGGGCCAGATGCGTAATACAGACCACCTGATGTTTTTGAGACAATTGTTTTAATTTAAGACCGACTTTTTCAGATATCGCTCCCCCGATACCGGCATCCACTTCGTCAAAAATCAGTGTTTCCAAGGACTTACTTTTTGACAAAACTGCCTTTAACGCCAAAACAATTCTTGACAGCTCACCGCCGGAAACAATTTTAACAAGCGGCTTTAAGGCTTCCCCGGGATTTGGACTGAGAAGAAAGCGAATCTTATCCATTCCGTCCGGCCCTATTTTTTCTTGATCAGCTGTTGCAATATCTTCCAGGTCATTTGTGATCTGGCTGGAAAAGGCAACTTCAAACTTTGCTTTTCCCATTTCAAGGGCATCCAGTTCATCTTTTGCAAGTTTAGATAATTTTTCTCCTGCTGTTTTTCTTAAGGCTGATAATTTTTTTGCCTTTTGCTCGATCTTTTTTGAAAAAACTTGAATATCATTCTCAAAGGTTTTGATCTGACTTTCAATTTCGGTAGTGTGAAAGAGTTTCTTTAACATAGCTTCATACGCATCAAACAAAGCTTCAAGGCTGCCGCCATATTTTCTTTTCAGCCTGGAAATCAAGTCCAGTCTCTGGTCCGTCATCTCAAGGGAGACAGGATCAAGATCAATGGTAGAAGAAAAAGTCCTTAATTCACTGGCAATATCCTGCAACTCAAATATGGTGCCGGAAAGCTGCTGTGCAATTTTTTCAAGAGATTCGTCTGCCATGCTTACTTTTTCCATGCCATTTCTCAAAAAAGACAGTCTCTCGACAAGAGAGTCTTCCCTGTCATGGATCTCATGGATGGAACGATTGACAGCTTCAAATATTTTCGATGCATTCAATAATGCCTTGCGCTTCTTTTCAAGGTCTTTATCTTCATTGGGCAAAATGGCGGCATCACTGATTTCTTTTATCTGAAACTCCAGCAAGTCCTGTTCTTTTCTTTTTGTATCCAGATTTTGTGTAAATTCTTTTATCTTTTTCTTCAAAGGGATTATGGCCTGGTACAGGTTCCTGACTTCATTTTTCAGGTCTGTTGTCTCTGCGAACTCATCTAAAATATCCAGGTGATTTTCTTCTTTTAAAAGTCCCTGGTGGGCGTGCTGACTTGAGATACCGGCAAGATTAAAGGTCACCTGTTTTAAAAAATCCAGAGTTGACTGCCTTGAGTTTATAAATACACGGCTTTTGCCCGAAGATGAGATAACCCTGCGGACAATCAGACCGCTGGAACCGTCAATGCCCTGTTCTTTTAAAATCATGGCAGCCCGTGAATGCTCATCAAAATCAAAGAAGGCCTCCAATTCTGCATTGTCACAGCCTGCTCTCACCAGATCAGCCGAAGCTCTACCGCCGAGCAACAGATTGACTGCCTCAATAATGATTGACTTTCCCGTACCGGTCTCCCCGGTTAATACGGAAAACCCATCTTGAAATGAAATCCTTATGTCATCAATGATCGCAAAATTTTTTATGGCAAGCTCGCTTAGCATAAAGCCTCCTTGCAGATACAAAAAATGAATACAGCCAGACAGCAATGATAGCGGCAAGCAGTCTTGGAATCCATAACCAGAATATTGGCAACCCCAGCGGCAGGAACAGTGCAGGATCTTCAATCATGGCATGGTTGACCCCAATGGAAAGATGAAGCTTGGTTAAGTCCTCTTTTTTATAATCATTGGATTGGGTCTCTTCAACAATAACCGCTGCTCCGTAAGCCAGCCCGAAAATGGATGTCGTCAGCCACAACATCCCGGTTGAACGGCTCAAGCCCATAATCGAAAGCACCGGAGATGCCATTTTCGTTATAAAGGTTATAACATTAAATGTTTTAGCCAGCTCCAGAATCACCATAAGAGGCATGATAATACAAAAAATCTGGGTGGTCAGTTTAAAGGTTGCCCAACCCCAATGTTTGATCATAACCGCAAATGGTTTTGATTCCTGCGCATAGATTCCTGTGCCTGCCGCCCCGCCTGTATCAGGTGTCACCCCCATAATTTTTGCACAAATAAAGGTGATAATCAAAGCCATAAAAAACCTGAAAAAAGCCGCAATAAAAGGATTCATACCTGAATTTCCCTGCACAATACTTTCCTGGATCAGGTTATGAGATATCAAAGTAAATATGGCGATCAAAATCATATGATCCATGGCAAAAGGCATGACAGAAAGGGCTGCCACTGTTCCATAAATCCCGGTCAACAGACCTATAATCAGGACAAGGGCTGCCGATGCCGGCAGAGACAGCCAGGTCATGACTGGAGTCAGCAGAAAATCAAGTTTGTAAATAATTTCAAAGTGAACCAGCAGGGTGGTGAAAAAAGAGATGGGAAGTATAATCTTCAGCAGCCAGATAAGACCTTTCCATCCTTTTCGCAGGCCCTGTCTTAAAGCTTCTTCAGTCTTGCCGGTCATTAGAAGGAGCTGCTTTGTTCACATTTTTTTTGACGGTTTCATCGACAGTGGCATAAATATCTTTAAATGCCTCATGAAGATTTGATGGAGACAGTCTTCCCATTTCAATGAATTTGACTATCATCTCTTTGGTCGCTCTCAATATCTGTTCATCAATTGATTTCATAATGATCTGAATATCAAAACTGTTGATCAAGGTCAAGAATTTGGACGATTTTATATTGCCATGAACCAGATAATGGTTATAATACGATTCTATTTTAATTGATTTGAAAAGGTTTATAAGGTTCATGGAAAATTCCTCCCCAGAAAAATCGGGCAAATCGGGCAACCCGGATAAACCAAATAAAGAAGAAAAAAAAGAAAGTATGATAAACCATATATCCTGTAATGGAAAAGAAATAATTCTAATCGGCACTGCTCATGTATCAAAACAAAGTGCTAAACTTGTAGAAGATACCATCCATGAACAAACCCCGGATACTGTCTGTGTTGAACTTTGTGCAACAAGGCTGGCCTCGCTCAAAGATGCGGACAGATGGCGAAACATGGACATTGTAAAAGTTATTAAAGAGAAAAAAGCTCTGCTTTTATTCATAAACCTTCTTTTGGCCTCTTTCCAGAAAAAGATGGCGGATAAATTTGGTATCAAACCAGGCCAGGAAATGATCAATGCCATCAAGGCTGCGGAAAAAATCAATGCCGTAATCGTTCCATCGGATCGTGAAATCCAGATCACCCTTTCAAGGGTCTGGAGAGGAATGGGGCTGTGGGAAAAATTAAAGCTCATGTTCTCACTTGTCTTCTCTTTTGGTGCTTCGGATGATATTGAAGAAGAAGATATTGAAAAGATGAAGCAGGAGGATATCCTGCAAACGCTTCTGGCTGATGTTAAAAAAACGCATCCCATTATTGAAAAATCCCTGATCAATGAAAGAGACCAGTTCCTGGCAGAAAAAATCAGCACAGCGCCGGGCGAAAAAATCGTAGCAGTGGTGGGTGCAGCCCATGCTCCCGGCATCAAAAAATATCTGGCGGGCAATGAGACAATAGATTTAAATAAACTCAACCAAATCCCCCCGGCAGGTAAGGCTGGGAAGATTTTAAAATGGGCAATTCCGGCTGCCATTTTCCTGCTGTTCGCAGCAGGGTTCTTAATGGAGGGCAAAAATGCCGGAACTGATATGATATGGATATGGATTGCCGCAAACGGCATTTTCGCAGGGCTTGGCGCTATTCTTGCCCTGGCTCACCCCTTTACCATTATCTCATCGATAATTGCAGCACCCTTAACCTCTTTAAACCCCATGATTGCGGCCGGCTGGGTATCCGGACTTGTGGAAGCCTTTTCCAGGAAACCCAAAGTAAAAGATCTTGAAGCCATCCCCCAGGATATCGTATCCATAAAAGGCTTCTGGCGCAATAATGTAACCCGGATTCTTTTAGTTGTTATTTTCACCAACCTGGGATCAACCATAGGAACCATGACCGCTGTACCATTGATGCTTAAACTGATCAACTGACCCTTAAATCAGGGAATCAGCAAATTTTTGAATACACTGGGGATAAAGTTCCCACTCTTTTACAAGACCTTTTTTCTTTATATCATCAAGAGTATCGTCATCTTTAATCTCAAATGCTTTCTGCCCGATAATGGGACCTGTATCTTCCCCGTAATCAATAAAATGAACGGTGCACCCGCCAACCTTGCAGCCGTACCGAAAAGTGTCTCCATATCCATCCGTGCCCGGGAAAGAAGGAAGAAGTGCCGGATGAATATTCATTATTTTATAAATCCCTGATTCTGTGTTAATCCTGTCAATAAAATAGGGCGTAAGCACCCGCATAAATCCTGCCAGGACAAGAAGATCCATGTCATAGGCAAGCATTATATCCAAAAGTTTTCTTTCTGCAACGGCCCGGCTTTTTAAAAAAAAAGCAATCTGTTCTTTTGATACGTCACCTGCAACCAGCTGCTGTTTTGACTGAATTTCTTCTAAATTGAAATCCTCTGGAAGGTCTGTCTCTTTGATCCCTTTTTTACATGACTGAATAATTTGAGAATAATCCACCACAAAGGTTTCAATATCTGCCTTCTGTGCCCGTTCAAGTCCCTTTACACCGGGATTATCAGAGCCTGTAAAAATAATATTGGCATCAATTGAATTGCTAAGGCATGCATCGATAATTGCCTGAAGGTTTGTCCCGCCGCCTGATATCAAAGCGCCCACATTGATTTTCTTTGCCATAGTCTCCTCCTAAAAATTATTATTGATTGCCATATCCGTTCTGTTCTCCGCAATCAGGGCATTCCCAGGTAATCCCGTTGCAGGTCATGCCCCATTGGTTTTCATACATGCATTCCTGGCACATGGAAAAACCACACCTGCAATTCCAGCAGAAGATAAATTCCTGGTCACAGCAATGACATTGTTTTGACTTTTTCTCACGCCTTTTTTCTTTTCTTGTTTTGACTTTTTGGTTCATATAAGAAATATACTTCTCCTTTAATAAAAAAGATAGTATATATGCCCCATGATTGAATAAAAGTTAAATAAAAATTCAATGTCCAAAAAAGGATGTTACTATGACAAATCCAAAAAAAATATTCCTCATCGACGGCAGTGCTTTCTTATACCGTGCATTTCATGCCATCAGAAGTCTTTCCACATCAAAAGGACATCCGACCAACGCCACATTTGGTTTTACCAGAATCCTGTTAAAATTATTAAAAGACAACAGTCCTGAGTATGCAGTCGTCCTGTTTGATGTTAAAGGGCCCACGTTCAGACATAAAATGTATGATCAATACAAGGCCAACCGTCCGCCCATGCCTGAAGAGCTTGCAGCCCAGATTCCTGATATCAAACGAATAATCGCGGCATTAAATATTCCCATTGTTGAAAAACAGGGATTTGAAGCAGACGATCTTGTGGGGACATATTCAAAACTTGCACAGAAAAAAGGGTTTGAGGTTGTCATGGTTACCGGGGACAAAGACTTTATCCAGCTTATTACCGAAAAATGCACCCTGTGGGACCCCATGAAAGACACCATAAAGGATGTGGAAACAATAAACAAAGATATGGGAATAGAACCCTGGCAGTTTATTGATGTCTTAGGGCTTGCCGGAGACAGTTCGGATAATATTCCCGGTGTCCGGGGAGTTGGCCCTAAAACAGCTGTAAAGCTGATTGCCCAGTTCGGCTCCATTGAAAATATCTATGAAAATCTTGACAGTCTTAAAAAGAAAAAAAAGTTATATGAAAATCTTGCCGACAGCAAAGAGATTGTACTCTTAAGCCGTAATCTTGCCGCCATTGACACATCTGTTATTGTAAAAAACAAAATTGAAGATTTCAAGCTGGAAGCATTTGACCGGAAAAAAGCATTTGAATTATTCCAGGAACTTGAATTCAAAGCCCTTGCCACCCAGTTTGCACAAAATGCAGATAAATCCGAAAAAATATACAAACTGATGACTACGACCAAAGAGCTTGAAAAACTGGCCCAGGTTCTTGAAAACAAAGAAATTTTTGCCATTGATACGGAAACCACTTCCAAGCATCCCATGAAGGCGCAACTTGTAGGGATCTCCTTTTCTTTCAGGGAAAACCAGGGGTTTTACATTCCCATCGGCCACACCTTTCCCGACGATTTAGAACAGCCCCCAAAAGAAGAAATACTAAGGATTTTCAAGCCTGTCCTTGAAAACCCGGATATTAAAAAAGTCGGGCAAAACATCAAGTACGACTATATTGTTCTGTCAAAATTCGGTATTGTCATGCAGGGGATTTCCTTTGATACCATGATCGCCTCTTATCTTTTAAATCCGTCTGTACGAGGTCACAGTCTTGACGGTATTGCCATGAGTCTCTTTGGCTATAAAACCATTTCCTATGAAGAGGTGACCGGGAAAGGCAAAAACCAGATCGGTTTTCAACAAGTCCCGATTTCCGAGGCAGTGAATTATGCCAGTGAAGATGCTGATATCACTTTTATGGCCTATCAGCATTTTAAAAAAGAAATAAAGGATCGGGGCTTTTCCGATCTTATGGAAAAAATCGAGGTGCCGCTTATCACGGTTCTAGGCAACATGGAAATGGAAGGGATTCAAGTAGATCAAAATGTTTTAAAGCATCTTTCCAAGACCTTTAATCTGGAATTAAAAAACCTTAAAAAAGAAATATATTCCCTTGCCGGTGAAGAATTTAACATCAATTCTTCCCAGCAGCTGGGAGTCATCCTGTTTGAAAAATTAAACTTAAAAGTCATTAAAAAAACAAAAAAGAAAACCGGCTATTCAACGGATGTGGAAGTCCTTACCAAACTTGCCGATTCCCATGAACTGCCTGAAAAACTTTTAAGATACAGAACCATTGGCAAACTCAAATCAACCTATGTGGATGCCTTGCAGCGGCTCATCAATAAAGAGACTGGAAGAATCCATACCTCATTTAACCAGACCATTACCGCAACAGGCCGGTTAAGCAGTTCCAAGCCAAATCTTCAAAATATTCCCATCCGGAAAAAGGAAGGTAAAAAAATCCGGAAAGCCTTTATCCCTAAAGAAGGCCATATGCTGATTTCAGCAGACTATTCCCAGATAGAGCTTAGAATCCTGGCCCATTGTGCCCAGGATAAAATTCTCATTGAAGCTTTTAACAATAGTGAAGATATTCACACAAGGACTGCCCTGGAAATTTTCCAGGTTTTGCCTGAATTTGTTACTCAGGATTTAAGAAGTCAGGCCAAAACCATTAATTTCGGCATTATATACGGCATGAGCGGATTCAGGCTGGCCAATGATCTGGATATCAGTCGTAAAATGGCCAATACCTATATTGATAATTATTTTAAGCGGTATTCCGGTGTAAAAAAATTCATTGATGACACAATAGAAGAGACTAAAAAAACCTGTGAGGTCCATACGATCTTTGGCAGAAAGCGGCGCCTGGATGATATCAATTCTTCCAATGTCCACATTCGAAATTTCGCCCAGCGGGCAGCCGTCAACACACCCATTCAGGGTAGTGCCGCAGATTTAATCAAACTTGCCATGATAAAAATGGAGGCGGCCCTGGAAAAAAACAACCTGGCCTCAAAAATGCTCCTGTCTGTCCATGATGAAATTATATTTGAAACCCCGTTTGAAGAAAAAGACCAGTTGATTGAACTTGCAAAAGATGTCATGGAAAATGTTCACCCCCTTAAAGTCCCTTTAAAGGTCAATTTCGGAACCGGTGAAAACTGGGCACAGGCACATTAACA
>JAHOYS010000342.1 GCA_019038815.1 Desulfobacterales bacterium
CAAAAACCAGCAGAGAAGGGATCACAAAGAGGGTAAAAACCGTTGACATGGCAAGGCCGCCAAGCAGGATCGAACCCAGTCCGCGATACAGCTCGCTACCGGAACCGGTAGACAATACCATGGGCAGCATGGCCAGAAGACTGGTTGTAGCACTCATGAAAATAGGCCTGATTCTGATTTTAACGGCATTTGCCACTGCTTCTTTTCCTACAAGGCCATTATAGCGGACATTGTTTAATGATTGATGAACAATGAGAATGGCATTGTTTACCACTGTACCGATTAAAATAATAAACCCCAGCATGCTTAAGACATCAAAACCCTGGGGAGCAATAAAAGTGTTAACGGCGTAAAGTCCTACAAAACCGCCGGCCGCAGCCAGGGGTACGGTAAAAAGAATGATAAAGGGATATAAAAAATTTTCAAATAAGGCTGCCATCAAAAGATAAGTAATAATCAAGGCCAGAAGAAGATTCCACTGAAGGGCCTGCCGTGTCTCCACAAGTTTATCTGCATTGCCGCCGACACCCACCCTGACGTTTGTAAGTTTTCCTGTCTTTTCCAAAGAGGGGACAATATCATTTTCAATCATTTCCATGGCGGTCTGCAGAGCCAGGTCGGCAGGCGGGGTAACCTGAAGGGTAATGGTGCGGTTGCGCTCCAGATGATTTATCTGGGGCATGCCCTGGCCATATTTTATCCCTGCCACATCCCTGACACGGATCAGATCACCAAAACTGTTGACAATGGTGGAGTTCAAAATATCTTCCGGTGAGCTGCCGGAAGAATCCCTGCCTTTGAGTATCAGGTCAACCTGTTTGATCCCTTCAGGACGGTATTCTTCAATCTTACGGCCATCCATAAGGATATCGACATAGACTCCCAGCTCTTGAGCGGTAAGGCCATTTGCAGCCAGTTTTTCCTTATGGGGAATTATTTTTACTTCCGGATAACTGGCTTCAAGGGATGGCACCGGGCGAACCTGGGCGCGCTCCATTTTTGCGGAGATGGTCCCAAACAGGGCATATGCCGCCTGAATAATATCATTAATATTTTCTCCTGAAATATTGACATCCACGGTTCTGCCTTTGCCAATACCAGATTGAAAAATCCCCGTTTGAATGCTGACGCCAAAGACCCCGGGGATGGAGCCCATTACCCGTCTGAACAGGGGGATCAGCTCACGGGCACGGGTTCCATGGGTACTGGTTCCACCAAAAAGTGTGATGCGGTCAGCACCCACAAAAAACATACCATGAATCATTGGAAAACCATCTTTGCCGTCTTCTTTGAAATACGGTTCTGTTTCTTTGTATATATATTGGCCCATGCTTTTGAGTTTGGCAACAGAATAACCGGGCGGTGGAATAAGTATATTTAAAATAAGGTTTCTGTTCCCCTGAGGAAGATATTCAGCACTTGGCAGCAGCCAGGAAATCAAACCAATAGAGAGACTGGTAAACAAAATAACAGTTGATAACCGGGTAGCGGTATTTTTCATGCACAGGGTGGAAAATTTCAAAATATTGCCGGCCAGAAACGGGCCGATAACACTCTTTTGCAGCCTGCTGGTTTTGATATTATTTTTTTTCCTGTAAAACAGATGAAACAGGGTTGGAATCACGGAAATGGAAACAATGAGACTCAGGAAAATGGAAGAAGTTATGGCAATGGCGATATCGCGGAATAATTGCCCTGCCTCTTCTTGAATAAAAATGACCGGTAAAAAGACAGCTACTGTTGTTGCGGTGGACGCCAATACTGCACCCCACACCTCTTTTGTTCCTTCATAGGCTGCATCAAAAGCGCTTTTGCCGGTTTTGCGATGCCTGTCAATATTCTCAAGGATTACAATGGAGTTATCCACCAGCATGCCCACGGCAAATGAAATTCCCGCCATACTCACAACATTCAGGTTTCTTCCCAGCAGCCAGAGAAAGATAAAACAGCCAATGGCTGAAATAGGAATGGCAATGCCGGTGATAAGTGTTGCTCTAACACTTCTTAAAAACAACAAAAGAACACAGATTGCCAAAAAGCTGCCAATGAGAATATTGCGTTTAACCAGATTGGTTGCGGTGTTAATATAGGGGCGCTGATCAGACACCATTTCCAGAGTCAACCTGTTGTCGCCAAGGATGGTTTTATTCAGGTGATGAACTGTTTTTTCCACAGCATCCGTCATGTCCAGAACATTGGCCCCTTTTTCCTTTCTTACGGCGACTACAACAACCTGTCCACCATTGTGCAGCACCGAAGCAGTCTCTTTTTTATATCCTTTTTTTACCTGGGCCACATCCCTGAGATAAACCCGATTTATTCCATCATCAAAAATGACCACATCAAGGGCATCACCTGGTGTTTGGAACTGGCTGATGGTCCGTATTCGATAATTTTTCTTGGCCATGCCGAGAATGCCTGCAGAAATATTCTGGTTTGCCCTGCGGATGGATGTGATGATCTGGTTGATGGATACATTGTAACGGGCCATTTTCTGGGCATCGATGATTATATCCAGGGTTGTATCGGTACCGCCAAAAACAAGAAGGGAGCCCACACCGTTAATCCGCTCCAGATGCTGCCGCACATTATCTTCAAAAAACGTTTTAAATTCATTGACATGCCCCGTGTTGCCTGGTGCTGTCTTGAGAACCATCCAGATGATAGGCGAACTATTGGCCCCGGAAGACTCTATGACAGGCTTATTTACATTTTCCGGATACCTGCTCACCTCGGACATTTTATTGGAAACCCTGAGCAGTGCATCATCAAGATCAGTTCCGATTTTAAAGGACAGGGTAATAGTCCCCAGGGCGTTGTAACTGGAACTCTCCATCTTGGTAAGTCCCTGCAGGCCTTTTAAAACTTTTTCCTGCTTTTCAATGATCTCTTTTTCAATCTCATAAGGAGTAGCACCATACCAGGCCGTGTTCACGGTAATTAAAGGGGTCTCAACATCAGGAGTAAGCTGGACCGGTAGTTTTTGAAATCCGATAAGACCGAATATGACCGTCAGGATAACGCCCACGGCCACGGTCACAGGTTTATGGATAAAAAAACGGATGATATCCATTTAATGTTCTCCATTAATGACAACAGATTGACCCGGGCGCAAGCGTTCGTTCCCGTCAACGATTATTGACATGCCTTCTGTAAAATGTTCATTATCGGCGCCGATCCTGTCCCCGAGATAGGTCATGATATTGACCGGCAGCATGACCGCTTTGTTTTCTTTGATAGTATAGACAGCATCCTTCCCCTGAAATTTGACCAGGGCATCCCGTGGAATCATGGCCATCTTCTGCCCGTTGCCGGTTGGAATAAATACATTGGCCGACATGTTCTGGGCCACCTTGGTTAATAGAGGAATCCGTATTTTTAAAAATACATTTTTGGTTTTTGCATCCGCTATTGGAGACAAGTTGTCAATGGTTCCGGTAAGTTCCATGTTATACGCATTGATTGTGACCGGCACGCTTTGCCCGATGGAAACAAATTTCAACAAGGTTTCTGCAACAGGTACTTTTATAAAAAGATCCTTGACAGATCCGATACTGATCAGTTGTTTTCCCTGCTGAACCCAATCACCTGCATCCACATTTTTTTCAAGAATAATTCCATCAAAAGGCGCATTAATCACACTCTTTCTTTTTTGGATCAGCAGTTTTTCTAAGATTGTTCCGGCAGACAGTTTTTTTAAAAGCGCCTCTTGATAAATAAAAGAAGCATCATCATAATTTTTTTCGCTGATCCCGCCTTTTTTATATAAAGAATCCATTCGCTGATAATTTTTTTGTGCATGGTTTATATGAAGCTCTGCCTGCTTAACCTGATTCCGGTGGAGAATGATTTCTTTTTCAAGTATTTCAGTATCCAGGTATACCAGCGGCGTTCCTTTGTTAATCCGGTCTCCGGCCATGACATCAATCCTGGTTACCAGGCCTGTTACTTCTGAAGAGACATGACTGATGCGTTCATAATAAAGTGTACCGATAAAAGACCGGTTCTGGGCCACTTTTTGAAAAACAATTTTTGAAACGGCTACCCTGGCAGGGGGCAGCTCCCGGGCGTAAACCATTGAGCCATTAATGATGACCAGAACCAATAGAGCTTGAAAAATACGCATACATCCTCTCATTAAAGGGTATAACACATTCAAAATAGTTATTTTCTACCGGAAGAAAAGTCAAGGCTAAAAAGCACGACTCTAAAAAAACAGAAGGGTCAGGCTATTTTGTTCAACTCTATTTTTGATCTTTTGCCTGCTGTCTGGTCATTAGCATGGGAATTGTCTGAAAGAAAAACCTTGTCCGGACAAAAACAATAGAGATGTGATTTGAACTTTTCTAAAAAAAATCGCTTGTTTTCAATTATTTGGGGACCAAATATCTGCTTTAAAAAATTGAATTTGGAGACATATTTTTGAACGACTGTCAAATACAGCATCTTTTCTGATACTTTCTCAAGTACACCAGACATCTGAAATCCAAAAATCAAGTCAATCCGGTCTGAGTCATTAAAAATAGAAGCAGAAATAATTTTCTGGTCTTTTGCGTATTGTATGTGTCTGGAATTTTCATTGGAAAAAAAATAAAAGGCATTGTCATGAAACACAAAATAGACCGGTGATGACCACGGAATATTATTCTCTGAAACAGCAAGGGTCATAACCCTTGTTTTATTAATAAGATTCTTTGCTTTGGCTCTAATTTCTTTATCCATATATCACCCGATTTAATTTTATTCTTACAGATGAATGGAATCAGGAAGGCTTGATTTTATTTTTTTGGAATCCAGCTCCTGATAAAGGGTGATTGAAAAACAGGTTCCCCCTCCGGGTATTGAATCCACATAGATCTTCCCGCCGTGTTCCTGGATAATTCCATATACCACAGAAAGGCCCAGCCCCACGCCCTTGCTTTTTTTCTTTGTGGTAAAAAAAGGTTCAAAAATTTTTGATACGGTTCCCTTTTGGATACCGGACCCGGTATCTTTAATCTGCAGCCCAATGGCTTTTTGCCTTTTTTTACTAAAGGTTTTAATGGTCAAATGCTTTGTCCTGGAAGTTGACATGCTTTCCACGGCATTGGAAATCAGATTCATCATCACCTGTTTTAACTGATCCTCGGATCCGCTGACCAAAGGCAGGTTATGTTCAAGTTCTTCTATGATGCGGATACCGTTTATTTTTAGAAGGTTGGAATTTAATATCAGGGTTTGTTCAATCAGATCGTTGATATCAAACTTGACCAGTTCAATTTTCGACTGCCGTGCAAACACCAGAAGATTGCTGACAATACGGCTGATCCTCCGTGTTTCGTTCTCCATCAGTTCCAGATATTGTAAAAAAACATCAATTATTTTTTGATCAATCGTGTCTTCTTTTAATATCCTTTTGCTGAGCAATACAAGATTTAATATACCGGCAACAGGGTTGTTGATTTCATGGACGACAGACGAAGATAATTTGCCCAGAGAGGCCATTTTATCCTGGTGAAGAAGCCTTTCATGGGTTTCTTTCAACTGACGGGTTCTTTCTTCCACCATTTTAACAAGAGAGTCTTCGTCCAGTTTGCGCTGGGTAATATCCCGGCTGATTTCAATGAATTTAGCAATCTTTCCTTTTTTTTCCCAGATGGGAAATATGGTCAACTCCGTGTACCAGGGTTTGTTAGCACTGTCCAGCCTTGTCAGCTCAACCTGGCAGTGTCTTTTATTCTTGATGACTTCTTCAAGGGGGCATATATTATGACAATTGCTGGGTTTCCTTGTGTCCTCCCTTAGCACTTCAAAACATTTGCGGCCGATGACATCCTCTCTTGCACATCCCATATGTTTTAAGAAAGCCGCATTTGTTTCCAGGATCTCCTTTTCCGGAGATATGATTAATACAAAATCCTTGATACCACTGAGAATGGTTTGTAGCTCTTTTTGAGGCATTTTTACAATCATATCCTTTTAAAAAAGGGTTATAAGCAATCGGGAATATGGTTAATTTTTAACACGGGATGAATTATGAAAGCAAGGTTCTGATAAAAAATAAAGTGTTGAAAAATTAGAATCACGTGTTGGAAAACTCAACAGAAGTGAAGATGCCTGCTGATGAGTGAATTTCATCGCCTTGAACCGCAAGGAACATTATGAGCTGTGGTAAAACTCTACAATTTTAAATTCCGGTGATCTGCTGCATTCGTTTGTCAGTACATCTCAAGTCCCAGTATTCATGGGGGTATCAATATTATATTTCTCCTTTTCCCCGATCTGGTATCATTTTTGCTCTTATAAAAATTGACACAAGAACAAAATAATAATTCATAAAAAGGAGAAAAGACAATGACACAATTAATGAAAACCCAAAAATCCGAAAATATCTGGAAAGCAAAAAAAGACAAAACCGATCACCCCTGTATCTGGATGCAGGCAGGCGTTGCAAAGAAGAAAAACTGCAACAACTTTTATGACTGTACCCATTGCAAGTATGATGATTCCATGGCTAAAATGGCCCAAACCGGCAAACACATTACCTGGCAGGAGGCCTTAAGAAACAGGGACAGCAAGGACAGAACCTGCAGGCATGCACTAACGGGAAGGACCCAAAACAGGATCTGCCCCATGAACTACAATTGCCAGCACTGCGATTTTGACCAGTGCCTTGAAGATATCCTTTCTCCGAAAACCGGTCATTCCATGGTGGCTATGAAAGATGTCAAAGGCTTTGATATTGCCGACGGATATTATTTTCATAACGGTCATACATGGGCCAGCATCGACAGTGGCGGCCTTATCCGTATCGGCCTTGATGACTTCTCATTCAAGGTGCTGGGCGGCCCGGACGCCTTTGACCTGCCCCTGACCGGCCAGGAATTAAACAAAAACAAGAAGGGCTGGGGCTTGAAAAGAAAAGAAAATATGGCTGATATTCTCTCGCCTGTGAACGGGGTAATCACCGAGGTCAACAGCAATATCAGAAAATCCTCAGATATTGCAGCAGACGACCCCTATGGCGACGGATGGCTCTTTACCATTCACAACTCCGATATAAAAGGAAGTGTTAAAGATCTCATAACCGACAATGAAAGTGTGGAATGGATGGAAGAGGAAGTAGCCACCCTTGAAACCATGATTGAAAAGGTAACAGGCCCTTTGAGTGCAGACGGCGGTCTGTTAAAGGCAGATGTTTACGGGAACCTGCCGGCCCTTGGCTGGCATAACCTGACCCGCACCTTTCTTGGAACTTAAAAAAAAGGATGCCGACATGGAAACAATACACCAAAAGAATGCTCCTGCCTGTATCTGGATGCAGGCAGGAGCAGTAAAGAAAAAAATATGTATAAAGGATTTTTCCTGTACAACCTGCAGGTTTGACCGGGCCTTGAGAAAAGCCTGTCATGAAAATGAGCTTCTTCAAAAACAGGGCATGATCCTAAAGGGCAAAAGGGGTACTCTTGTTTTCTGGCAGGAAAGACTTAAAAATCAGCACCTGGCCAGAAGACCGTGCATCCATCATATGAAAGGCCATATTGATTTTAAAGCCTGCACTAAAACCTATAATTGTATTGATTGTGAATTTGATCAGTATTTCCATGATCAGTTCAAGGTTTATACGGTCTTAAAACCGGTGGAGTTTAATGATATCAGTGGCGTGTCCCTGCCTGTGGGCTATTATCTTCATCCAGGGCATACATGGATGAAAATAGAAGACCATAACACGGTTCGTATCGGGATTGACGACTTTGCTTCAAGAATCTTAGGAAAATTTAATGCCATAAAAACCCCTTTGATGGGCAAGCAGGTTTTCCAGGGTAAAAATGCTATTCATATATCCAGGAATGGGCATAGGGCATCATTTTTTTCACCTGTCAGCGGAGTTATCACCGAAGTAAATTCACAGGTGACTCAAAACCCGGGCCTGGTCAACCATGATCCGTATGTAGACGGATGGGTATTAAGCCTTTATTGCCCTAACCTGAAGCAAGACCTGAAACAATTAATGTTTATGGATTCCAACAAATCGTTCATGAACAGGGAAGTCGACAGGCTGTACACATTTTTAGAAAATGAAACTCAACTTGCGGCAGCTGATGGTGGAAGTCTTGGTTCCGATCTTTTCGGGAACCTGCCCGGTCTTTCCTGGGACAGGCTCTTAAAGCTCTTTATCCACAAAGATCCCTGATGTTGTCCGCAAGAAAGATATTGCAATACCGGCAGAACTGGCTTGATTTCCTGTCAACATCATCAAGCCTTCTGCAATAATGCATGATGCACATTTCATCTTCACAGTGCCGAAGATCAAAGGTATGTCCGAGTTCATGGATGGCTTCCTTTACAATCCTTTTGCACCCCTTGTCAGCAATTTCGACTTCAAGGCCTGCGACCAGCCTGGCAATCGATATGATGCAGGCTTTTCCCCCAAGCTGGGCCTCACCATAGACATGGGTGAGGATAGGAATAAAAAGGTCTTCTTTGGTCACTGCTATAATCTTGATGCAACCATCTGGTGCATTTTTCGCAAGTTTTTCAAGGATTATTGTTGAATGATACTGGTTTCGAGTTGCATCATATGCAAAAAAAATATCATCTAAAACCTTCTCCACCCTGGCATTGAACCCGAAAAACTTCCCTGCATCCTTTGCAATGGTGTCACTCATCCAGGGCGGGATATCCCCAATGGGTGAAACAATAATGGTATCCATATTATTCATTTGCCAATGCTGTGACCATAACTATTTATCACGATAGTCTTTCAGGCCGTATCGTTTGATCTTATTGTACAGGGTTGATCTGTCAATACCAAGGATGGCGGAACTCTTGGTAATATTCCAGCTGGTTTCATCCAAGATTTTGGTAATATGATGTTTTTCCACATCAGTCAGTGAGAAGTACTTTTTTTTCAGTTCATCTTCCAGCGTCTTTACAATGGGAAGATCCAAGGGAGTAATGGTACCGGTTTTGCAGACCACCACTGCTCTTTCAATGGCATTGGAAAGCTCCCTTACATTTCCCGGCCATTCATACAGCATGAGTTCATCCATGGCATCCCTGGAGATTCTTTCCACCCCCCTGTTAATTTCCTGGGTGGTCTTCACCAAAAAATGTTCAGCCAGCAAAGGGATATCCTCTTTTCGTTCCCGTAAAGTCGGCATAGTAAAAGTAATGACATTCAAGCGATAATACAGGTCTTCTCTAAATGTTCGATTTTTAATGGCCTGTTCGAGACTCGCATTGGTAGCCGCAATCACCCTGAAATCGGCCGAAATGGGCTGGGTACCCCCAACCTTGTAAAATATTTTATCTTCCAGGACTTGAAGGAGATCAATCTGCATCCGCATGCTGATCTCACCAATTTCATCCAAAAACAATGTCCCGCCGGAAGCCACTTCCAGGCGGCCTTTCCGGGTTTCCTTGGCATCTGTAAAGGCTCCTTTCTGATGACCGAAGAGTTCGCTTTCCATGATATGCTTTGGAATGGCACCGCAATTTACACTGACAAACGGGCCGTTGGCAGCCCTGCTATTGGAGTGAATGGCTTTTGCAGCAAGGCCTTTTCCCGTTCCGGTCTCACCTGTGATCAGAACCGTGGTGTCCGTGTCCTTAACATCTTCTATCAGGTTGAAAATTTCCTGCATGGGCATGGACTGACCGATCATACTTTCAAAACGGGTTTTTTGCTCATACTCTTCCTTTAAAAACAGGTTTTCTTTTATTCTACCCCTGTGGTCAATCAATTTCTGGATGAGTACCCCCAGTTCATCCGGATCAAAGGGTTTGAGAAGATAATCAAAGGCATGAGATTTCATGGCCTGGACTGCTGAAGGGATAGACCCGAAAGCTGTGATCATGATCACGTCAATATCAGGGTAATTCTCCTTTACATGCGTAAGGACATCCATTCCACTGATGCCGTCCATCTGAATATCCAGCAAAAGGATGTCAAAACTATTAATTTTCAGCGTTTCAAGGGCTTTTTCTCCACTTGACACACTGCTTACATGATACCCGTCTCTTTTCAACCAGCCCGCAAGGGATTCACGAATAATCAACTCATCATCAACCACTAGAATTCTTGTTTGTTCCATCCAAGTCTCCTTCACTGTTGACACGATTTGAAGATAAAGACAAATTTTAAAGAAAGTTCATAAATAACTTGTATAAAGTAAGCCATACGACATGGGATTGCAAGTACCATTTGCCCCGGGGAAGTCGACTTTTTATTAAGATTTTGACTGCAGGGCTACAAGGACGGCAGAAAATAAGATCAATGTTGTTCCTGCCATTTGTAACCATCCGATATGCTGTCCTAAAAAAAGTGACGCAAGGACCATCGTCGTTACCGGTTCAAAGGTGGACAGCATGGATGCATTAACGGCACCGGACAATTTTATTCCCTGAAAATAGGCATATATGGCAACTGCGGTTGAAAGAATGGCGATGGCCATGATATTCATCCAGTAGATACCTGCCGTTGGAAAGAAAAACCCTGCCTTTATATTATAGAGAAGATAAAAGCATGCAGCAGAAGCAATGACAACAAGGCTGGATGTAAATGTGTCATTTCTTTTCATCACCCTGGCTCCGGCAATAGTATAAACGGAGTAAATCAATGCAGCACCGACCCCGAGCATGATACCTTTCATATTTCCATTTGTTTCAAATCCGATGACCAGTATGGTCCCTGAAATAGCAATACATAAAGCAAAAAGTTTATTTTTTGTTAAGGTTTCATTCAGGTAAAAAACAGACAGAATCGCAACAATGACCGGATATAAGTAAAGCAAAATTGCCACAAGCGACGGTGGAATGAGTGTAAGAGCCTTAAAATAACAATATGATTGCCCCGCATATCCTATAGCTCCCATGGCAATGAGCGTATAAAGGTCTTTTCCTTTTGGAAATTTTCTTTTTTGTAACACTGCAATGGGCAGCATAATTATCACAGCAATGACAAACCTGAAAAAAAGAAGAGAATGGGTACTGATCCCGGACAAGTATGCGAACTTCGCAAAAATGGCCATGGCACCAAAGGATGCAGCTGAAATCAATATTAAACCTATGCCCAGCAAATGACCCATATCTGATTATTTCAAACTCTCTTTTATCTTTATCTGTTTTTTAAAAAAGGTTTGAAACATCTCTTCAGTCAGCGTGGGTTTCTTGCCTTTGAGTTGTACAAAAGAAATTTCATTAATCACTTTTTCTTTAGTGGGAAAAATCGGAATTATTTTTCCTGTTTCAATTTCATTCCAGATCAGATGATCTGCTGTAATGGCCAGCCCCATTCCAAGCCTGACACAATTTAAGAGTGCCTGATGGCTTTCAATGGCCATGATGATATTAAAATTTGAAATTGATTTTTTAAAATAATGCCAGAACCAGTGTTTCAAAATAAAGGGTTCGTGTTCATCGGTTATAAAATCCATTGATATAAGAGTTTCAAAAGAAATATTTTTCTTCATTGTATTTTCAAAATATTCTTTTGAACCTGCCAGGACAAAGGTTTCTTCTGCCAGGGGATCTATTTTGTATTGTTCCGGTTTTCCAAAAAACTGGTCTTTGGCTGAAAAATAATCAATCACCACAAAATCAAGAGACCCTCTATTTAACATATCCAGGAGCTGGCCCGGCTCTTCAAGTCTTATTTTAAAAGTTACCTGATTGTATTTTTTTCTAAAGGTCTGACAAATGGCCGGGAAATATGTCTTTCCAAATTCAAGAGGTGCACCAATTCTGAGCAGTCCATAGGGATGATCCATTGGTTTTGAAATATTTTTGATTTCACTGCCTAAGGTTTCCATAAATGGTTTTACCATGTCAAACAGCTTATCTGCTGCCCGGGTGGGAATAATTTTTTTGTGACATCTGACAAACAAAGGAGTTTTTATTTCAAGTTCAAGTTTTTTTATGTGCTGGCTTACACCCGGCTGGGTAAGATGAAGATTTTTTGCCGCCATATTAATGCTTTGCAATAAATAAACATGGTAAAACACTCTTAATTTGTTTAAATCAGGTAGCATAATCAATACTTATCCAATCGATAATAAAGATTAATTTTACTAATTTATAACTTTAATCTATTTTTAAAACAAGAAAAAGAACCATTTAATTACGAACACCCGTGAGGGCCAGCAAGTGTTACCGATTACATTATCCATATTCGCCTGTTTCGGCTGGGGCATTGCAGATTTTATAGGAGGGCTTAAAAGCCGTAACCTGCCCACACTCAGCATTTTGATGATCTCCTCTCTGGTGGGGATGTTTCTTCTTGGCGGTATTCTTTTTTTGTTGAACAAACCCCTGCCCAATGATCCGCTGCTTTTATGGGCTGTCCCGGCAGGTATCATAGGAGTTGCCGCCATATTTCTATTATACCGCAGCCTTGCTGTGGGTACCATGTCCATCCTGGCTCCCATTAGCGCGACAGGCGTTATTCTGCCGGTCATCTGGGGGATTGTTTTTGGAGATACCCTGTCCGGTTTAAGTATGTTGGGTATTGTAATTGCCATTTTGGGTTCATTAATGGCTGTCATGGAAAAGAATTCGGGAAAACCCGGAAAAAAACTCACCAAAGGCGTCGGACTTGCTGTCGGATCGGCATTTTTAGTGGGATTCTATTTCATAACAATGGACAAGGCCTGCACCCATCACCCGATCTGGGCATCCATGATCATGAGATCATCCGCACTCATCCTTTTGATCCCTGCGCTCTTTTTTGCAAAAGTTAGCGTTAATGTCGGAAAAGTTCAACTACCCTATATTCTTTTAATGGGCTTCATGGACACCATGGCTGCATTTTGCTTTGCCTTGGCGACCTCAAAAGGAATGCTCAGCCAGGTTGCTGTCATAAGCTCCATGTATCCTGCAGTTACTATTATTCTTTCAATGATTATCGCAGGTGAAAGAATACGTAAAATCCAGTTTTCCGGAGTCATTCTCGCCATAACAGGTATCGCTCTTATATCTGCATTTTAATGATTTGTCGTGAACACGCAGTGAATCCCTAGTTGCTTTTTTTTATCAAACAAGTTAATTTCCAGTCTGAGCAATAAATTGCTGTTATTAAAATCTCCAAACAGATAAAGGATTTGATTTATTGATGATTCTTCTTTGGATGGTGAACCATAATTTCAAACAATCCATATCATCTGCTGTTATCTTTGCGTTTTGTATAATCAGTCTCTTACTATCTTCAGGATGTGCGATCATAATATCATCCGCCACATCAGACATGATGGAAGATCTCTCCGACACGATTTTAGACAATGATGATTTATCAATGGTAAAAGAAGGGGCTCCGGCCTATTTGCTGATGGTCGACAGCCTGATCAGCAAAGACCCGGGGAATAAAACCCTGCTATCCACGGCCAGTATGCTGTACACTGCCTATGCAGATCTGTTTGTAAAAGATGTTGACCGATCCCGGAAAATGGCTGCCAAAGCCTTGAATTATGCCAATAAGGCCATTTGTCTTGAAAAGAATAATGCCTGTATGCTTAAAGCAGAAACATTTGAAGAATTTAAAAAAATCATATCAACCATGGAGAAAAAACATGTCCCCGCCCTTTTTGCCCTCGGTAATGCCTGGGCCGGCTGGATCATGGCCAATAAGAATGACTTTAATGCCATTGCAGACATATCCCATATTGAAATAATCATGCAAAGGATAATTGAACTTGATGAGACATATAAAGACGGCGCTGCATATCTATACATGGGAACGTTGGCAACCTTGTTTCCGCCTGCTCTTGGAGGCAAACCCAAGCTGGGTAAACATTATTTTGATAAGGCCGTTAAATTATCCCGGGGGGAAAATCTGATTGTAAAGGTTCTTTATGCAAAATTGTATGCAAAGATGGTATTTGACAGAAAACTTCATGATCAACTGCTGAAAGAGGTGATGGCTGCCGATCCCTATGTAGCGGGCTATACCCTTTTAAATATCCGGGCCCAGATACAGGCCAGGGAATTGATAGATGATGCGGATGACTACTTTTAAATAATGTTAAAGCGGGGCTATCCATGATTTTTAAAATCCTTAAACAGTTGGTGTTGGTACTGGTTATTATGCTCACAACAGATACTGTCTATGCCGTCAAACTGAAAATCGCCACCCTGTCGCCCGAAGGCTCCATGTGGATGGAAAAAATGCGAATGGGTGCAAAACAGGTTGCTAAAGAAACCGATAATCGTGTGGTATTCAAATTCTATCCCGGCGGTGTCATGGGGAATGATAAAACGGTTTTAAGAAAAATCCGTATTGGCCAGCTGCACGGTGGAGCTGTTGTGGGCGGAAGCCTTTCTCAGTTTTTCCCGGCAAACCAGATCTATGCACAGCCTCTGAAATTTAAAACTCTTGAAGAAGTGGACTATGTCAGAAAATATATGGACCAGTATATCATTGACGGCCTTGATAAAGCCGGATTTGTGACTTTCGGGCTCATGGGCGGTGGGTTTGCATACATTATGTCCCAAGAACCCGTTGAGACGGTACAGGATCTAATAAATCAGAAAGTATGGATTCCGGATAATGATAAAATCAGCCGGGATTCCATAAAGGCCTTTGGTCTCACCCCCATTCCCCTGCCCATTGCAGATGTGCGAACCAGTCTCCAGTCCGGTTTGATTAACACGGTGGCAACCTCTCCTGTTGGCGCTATTGTACTGCAATGGCATACCCAGATTAAATATGTAACGGACCTGCCATTGATTTATCTTTATGCTGTGCTTGCCATTAATAAAAAGAAATTTTTAAAAATCACAGAACAGGACCGAAAAATTGTCACACACGTCATGACCAAAGCGTTGAAGGAAATTGATATTCAAAACAGGAAAGATGATATTAAGGCAATCCAGGCGTTGAAAAACAGAGGGATAACATTTATCACCCCTTCACAGGACGCCTTGAACGACTGGCGCAGAGTAGCCGGGAATGCATCAAAAAAAATGATCGAATCCGGAATTCTGCCCCGGGATGTGGTTGATCAACTGGATGCACATCTAAAAAATTTTCATTCAAAAGCAGACCTCACCGATGACCAGTAAAAAAACGTCTTTCACCCGATATATCATTACTATTCTTCAAAAGATTGAGGACAGTATTCTTATCGGACTTCTGCTTTCAATGATCTTCATGGCCGTACTGCAAATTGTTATGAGAAACCTGTTTGACTCCGGGATTCTCTGGGGCGACGAGCTTATCAGAGTACTGGTTTTATGGATCGGCCTTATCGGTGCAATGGTTGCAAGCAGGAATAACCATCACATCAGTATTGATGTTATATCCCGGTATCTTCCTGACAGAATCAAAAAACAGACAACTCTTATTATATCCACTTTCACAGCACTGGTTTGCGCTGTGATGGCATATTTCAGCCTTGAATTTGTGATGATGGAAAGACAGGACGGGTTTATGGCATTTGCAAATATCCCGGCCTGGGTCTGTGAAAGCATTATCCCGGTCTCATTTGCCATTATCAGTCTCAGGTATATTTTATTTTCTTTCACCGGCTTTTCTAAACTGTTTAAGCGCATGCCTCAATGATATATTTAATCATCGCTATACTTATCCTTTTTGCTCTTCTGGGAGCACCGCTTTTCAGCATTATCATTGCTGCCGCCATGACAGGTTTTTATTTGTCCGATATTAATTTATCCGTCATGGCCATAGAGTTGTATCGCATTGCAGACACCCCGATTCTCCTGGCATTACCCATGTTTACCTTTGCCGGATATATGCTTGGAGAGAGCAATACCTCAAAGCGTCTTGTCAGGCTGACCCAGGCCTTTTTCGGATGGATGCCCGGAGGGCTTGCCATTGTTGCATTTATTGTCTGTGCCCTTTTTACGGCCTTTACCGGGGCGTCAGGCGTCACCATTGTCGCCATGGGAGCGTTGCTCTATCCAGCGCTGAAAGAGGCCGGATACAAAAATAATTTCAGTTTAGGGCTTGTAACGACTTCCGGAAGCTTAGGGCTTTTGCTTCCCCCGTCCCTTCCTCTGATTCTGTATGGGGTGATCGCCCAGCAGATGAGTTCGGGAGAAGAGATCTCAATTGAAAAATTATTTATTGCCGGCATCCTGCCTGCCATTTTAATGATACTCCTTCTCTCCTTATGGAGTATCTGGGCCAACCGGAAAGCCCCTGTCCCATTAACATCTTTTTCTTTAAAAAAGGCCTTATCCGCTGCCAGGGAGGCTATCTGGGAAATTCCGCTGCCTATATTCGTATTTACCGGCATTTATTCAGGATTTTTTGCGGTTTCCGAGGCAGCAGCCGTAACAGCGATGTATGTATTAATCGTGGAAGTCTTTATTTATAAAGAAATCCGGCCGTCTCGACTTGCCGGCATCGTCAGGGATTCAATGGTAATGGTGGGAGGAATCCTTTTAATACTGGGGGTGTCCTTAGGCCTTACAAATTACCTGATTGATGCTGAAGTTCCCATGAAGTTGTTTGACATCTGCCAGACCTATGTAACCAGTAAACTTGTTTTTTTAATCCTTTTAAATATCTTTCTTTTGATTCTTGGTGCCATGCTGGATATTTTTTCAGCCATTATCATCATGGTCCCTTTGATGCTGCCGGTTGCACTGGAATACGGCGTTGATCCCGTTCATCTGGGCATTATTTTTCTTGCCAATATGCAGATCGGGTATTTCACCCCGCCCGTTGGAATGAATCTGTTCATCGCAGGATACAGGTTTAATAAACCCATCATGGATATCTACAAAGCCACTATACCGTTTATGCTGGTATTGCTTCTGGCCGTCCTTATTATTACTTACTGGCCCTGGCTCAGTCTTGTATTAATTTCTTAACCTGCTTGTGACCTTCAGGTTACGTGTGACCTTTAACCTGA
>JAHOYS010000006.1 GCA_019038815.1 Desulfobacterales bacterium
ATAATCAAAGGACTTGAATGGCAGATCTGTTTTACCTGACCATCTACCACTGCCTGAAAATCATCAACTGATGCAACCTTTGATACAAACCCAAGGTCTTTGGATTCCTGCGCCGAATAATTCTGGCCGGTGGTAACGATTTCAATGGCTTTGGCAGGGCCTACAAGCTCGGGAAGTCTTAATGCAGCGTATGGCGGGAAAAAGCCCAGTTTGATTTCCGGTTGCCCGAAGATGGCTTTTTCAGATGCAATCACAATATCACAGGCAATGGCAACTTCCATGCCGCCACCCAGGCATGCGCCATTTACGGCAGCAATAATGGGAATATCAATCATGTTTGTCAGCTCGAAAATCCGATTAAATGTAGAGACCATTGCATCTACATTATCCGGTTTATGGTCTCCCACTTCCACGCCGGCACAAAAGCTTCTGCCTTCACCCGTGATCACAACACATTTGAGTTCATCATCTGCAGCAATCTTTTCAAGTTCTGCGTTGAGTTCATTCATCATGGGTATATCCAGGACATTATGTTTAGGTCGATCAAGAATGATCCTGGCAACCTGACCATCGTTTTCAATTTTTATAAATTCAGATTCTGCCATGTTGGCCTCCTAAGTAAAATTATTGGTTTAATTTTCTTATCCTCTGATAACCCTCGGTGTAATCATATGATGCTGGGGACAGATGGATTTTGGATTCTGGTATGAAGCGCCTGCAAAGGCTTTCAAATAATCCCGCAAAGCGTTCATCTTCACCACTTCATCCACCATGCCGTATTTTGCACAATAGGCCGGCCTTGAATTGTCATGGTATTCCTGGGCTAATTGATTCATTTTCTCAATAATGGGTTCAAGGGGACGTCCGGCGTCTTTCTCCTTGACAAGCCTTCTTGAAAAACTTGCTGCGGCAGCTGTTTCACCGTGCATAACGTAAATTTCAGTTGTACCTAACCCCAGAGTAAATGCATTGTGGCGGTTGGCTGTAGGGCCTCCCATGACATAATGGGCTGCTGCGGTTCCTTTTCTTAAGGTGATCAGCATCATAGGCACGTCCGTCTGCTGGATAGAATAAATCAGGGACTGTCCAAGGCCTAAAAGTTCTGCCTTTTCAGCGATATCACCCACATCAATACCCGAGGTGTCCTGGAACCAGATCACAGGAATTCTGTCCCGACCGCAAAGGGTGATAAATTCATTCATTTTTATCAGGCCCTGACGGTAAAGCTTACCACCGATTCCGCCGTAATCCGCATATTCGGGATAATCTTCTCCCAGCCACCCCTGGTTGTTACCGATCATACCCACAAGGTATCCATCCATTTTGACCAGGCTTGTATAAATTTCCGGTCCGTAATCAGGCTTGAACTCCATGTGTTCGCTGCCGTCAACAAGGCGGGCAACGATTTCTTTAAAATTATAAATCTGTTTCTGGTTATGGGGAAGCAGGCGATAAAGGTCTTCTGCCGGGAACCTTGGGGCTTTTGGTTCGGCAACTCTGAAAAATTTAGGGTTGTAAGCCGGCATATCTTTCATATAATCTTTGAGCCCGTCAAGAACTCCTTTTTCTTCTTCATAGACATACCTGAAAAAGCCGGTTTCATCATGGTGGATATCAACAGATCCCGGTGGTTTGGCCTTGTATTCTTTTGCTGATGCAATCAGCTGTTCCGCGCCTTCCAGATCAAAATACCCCTTGGGAGACATACCGCTTAAGATCCCGCCTCCGCCCACGGCAATATTACAATTTTTATGGGCAAAAAGGATAGTCGGGCTGATACCCTGATACCCGCCGCCAGCAGGATTTGTACCATAAATACCGGCCAATACGGGAATTCCCTCTTGCTCAAGCTCTGCATGGCGGTAAAAGGTGGTTCCACTTCCTCTTCTGTTGGCATAAAATTTTTCCTGCTCAGTCAGCTTTACACCGCTGCAATTGACCAGCCAGACCAGAGGGATATTCAACCTTTTTGAAAGATCAGTAGCCCTTAAAATATTTTCCGGCTGCCCAGGCAGCCATGCACCCGCCATGACTTTATTGTCAAATCCTGCCACAACACACCATTTGCCGGAAATTTTTGCCAGACCGTCAATAACATTTGTCGTATTTTCAACATTATCTTCAGGGTTAAAAAGTGTGTGAAGAGGATTCCAGGTTCCCGGATCAATCAGGTATTCAAGCCGCTGCCAGACGGTCATTACGCCCCTTGCATTGATTTTTTCAGTTGGCATGCCGGCATTTTTCACTTTTTCAACTTCAACATCAATACCGGCTTCCACTTCTTTAATGTTTTTTACATTTCCTTCTGAACTCAGTAATTGACCTTTATTAAGTGCCACACCAAATTCTGTCATTTTTTCAAAATACTGTCTCATTCTCTACTCCCGGTGCAATAAATTATTAATTTCAGATCAGTATCCCCTTAGAGGAACGCCAATCGCTTATCATAAAATCCAAACCCACTTGACTTTAAACTTTTCTTTAAGTATAGACCAAAACTGTCCTGTTTAAGGAAAGACCCAAATATTTTTTGAACAAAGGAGATGAAAATGAGTACAGAAATCTTAAGCCCCATGCCCGGAACAATTTTCCAGGTACATGTGAAAGAAGGCGATGATGTTGTTGAAGGCCAGGAACTTTTGGTCCTTGAAGCCATGAAAATGGAAAACCCCATTGTTTCAACAACTGCTGGCAAGGTAACACAAATCGGTGTAAAAGTGGAAGACAAAGTTGCCACCAAACAGCTTCTTCTTGTTGTTGAATAACCATCAACACCCTGCATGCCAAATTTTGTATCTGCAGAGAGTAGCATCATTAATGCTCTCTGCATGATATAAAGTTGTTCATTTTCTTCTTAATATAACCCTTTATCCATTTGGCTGATCCGGATTAAAACAAACAACTCCCGGATAGCTCTTTCCTTTCTATGGTTTAATATAGCAAAACAGCGCTTTAATACCTTTTAAAAATGAAATAATTCGCCCCCTTTGTCAAGCTATTTTTTAGCTATATTTTAACTTTTTCCTTGACAAGACTATCAAATTTTAGTTTATGGTTACAACTATTATATGAAATAATATTTTAATATTATAGAATAGCTTAACCGTTTAGGAGGAACAATGGATTTTAAATTATCAACCGAGCTTAAAATGCTCCAGAAAGAAATCAGAAATTTTGCTAAAAAACAAATTGCACCCTATGTGGATGAGTGGGATGAACAACACCACTTTCCAATTGAAGAGGTCATGAGGCCCCTTGGTGAACTGGGGTTTTTCGGGACCGTCATCCCGGAAGAATATGGCGGAGAAGACATGGGCTTTCTGGCTGCAATGATTATAACAGAAGAACTTGCCAAGGTTTCTTCTTCGTTAAGGGTCCAGGTCAACATGCAGGTCCTGGGATGTGCCTATACCATCTTTAAATACGGAAATGAAGAAGTCAGAAAGAAATATGTGGAAAAACTATGCACAGCCGAATATATCGGCGGGTTCGGCATCACAGAGTCTGATGCAGGCTCGGATGTCATGGCCATGGCCTCAACAGCTGAAGACAAAGGGGACCACTGGCTTTTAAACGGTTCCAAAACCTGGATTTCCAATGCCAATTATGCGGATGCGCTCCTTTACTATGCTTACACAGATAAAGGGGCAGGATCAAAAGGGCTTTCCGCCTTTGTTATTGAACCTAAAAATTTTGAAGGAATCAAAACTTCAGGTCTTGACAAACTGGGTTCCCATTCCTCACCCACAGGAGAGCTTTTCCTTGATAATGTAAAAGTACCCAAGGAAAACATCCTGGGCAAACCAGGTGACGGTGCAAAGATCGTTTTCTCATCTTTGAACCAGACAAGACTGTCGGCTGCTGCTGGTGGTGTAGGGCTTGCCCAGGCCTGCCTTGATGTGTCCACCAAATATTGCAATGAAAGAAAACAATTTGGCAAAAAAATCGGTGAATTCCAGATGAACCAGGATATGATCGCCCAGATGACGGCTGAAATAGAAGCTGCCCGTCTTGTTGTCTATCAAGCCGCCTGGCAAAAAGACCAGGGCAAAATAAACAATGGTCGTGATGTGGCTATTGCAAAATATCTTGCCGGTGAAATCGCTACCAAATCTGCCAACTTTGCCATGAAAATTCTGGGTGCCTACGGATACTCCACAGAATACCCTGTTGCCAGATACTACAGGGATGCCCCGACCTATTCCATGGTTGAAGGTTCTACAAATATCTGCAAATGGATCATTGCACTGGACCAGCTGGGTTTCAGAAAAGCCAACCGATAAATCAAATAATTTTGTGAGCAGCAATTCTTTTTTCGCCTTTGGGGTTGTTGCTCACAAAATCTTACCATGGAGGACAAGGTGGACCCAAAAGAAATTGCAAAAAAAACAGGAAAAACTGCAAAACTTTATTTTTCCACGGTTAAAGATGAGGAAAAGCCGTATAACCTGTGGAGACATTTTGATAAAGAGCTTGCAAAAGATATGTCCCTTTATATCACAGGCCAGATGTATTCAAGGGAAAAAATCCCCCATCAAACACGGCAACTCGTTACAGTGGCGGCGTTAACAGTTCTTTCAAAACCGGATGAACTAAAGCTCCATACCCATGCAGCCCTGAATGTGGGATGCACAAAAGAAGAGATTGCAGAAGTAATTTTCCAAACCAGTATTTACGGTGGTGTGCCTGCTGCAAATACGGCTCTTACCGTCCTCAAGGATGTTCTGGAAGAACGCGGGGAAGAATAAATCCGTCTTAAAAAATAATTTTATCCTAAAGTTTTTCCCAGGATGGTGTTCCAGATTCCGTCAGGGCAGCGCCTTTCAATAATGTGAACATTCTTCCGGGATAATGAATCCAGTACTTTTTTAGTTTCGGAATTCAAAACCCCGGATAGAATAAACCATTTTTTTTCCAGAAGAAACGGGCTTTCAATCATGTGCCGCATCACATCATAATGGATATTGGCAATTAAAAGATCACAGGGAATGGACATTATCTCTTCCCCTTTTGCCTGAAAGGCAAGAATCCGGTCTTCAAATCCATTGAGCCGGATATTGTTCAAAGCTGTTTTAACGGCCAGGTGATTGAAATCGCAGGCCATCACCTGTCTGCAGTCCAGCGCGGCTGCCCCGAGGGACAAAAGCCCTGTTCCCGTACCAATATCCAGAACAGATTGTATCTGGTGCTTTGTACACAATCTATGGATAAGATAAAGGCAGTCTTCTGTTGTCTGGTGCCTGCCCGTCCCAAATACCACACCCGGATCAAGCAGGATTTGTTTTATGGTTTCATCATTAAAAGCGGGCTTATTCCATGGCGGATAAATGCACAAATCATTCACATAATAGGGCTCAATCTTATCTCCATGCCATTGTTCACCTGTCATTTCATATTTGTCAACCAGGCTGATATCACTGTTTTTTTCAAGAATCTGTTCAACAGCATCATCACAAAAAGAAGAAAAGAAAAGAAAAGAAATCCCTTCATCCACCCAGGTTCCAAGAAAAGCTTCATTGTTCTGAACTGCCCTGCTAATCTGCGGGACCCCGTCAAAATAATAAATATAAAGATTATGATACGGATTGATCATTTTAAAAAATTTAAATTTGACAATTGCATAATAATGAAAAATAATATTTTTTTAAACAAAACTCAAGAAAGAGTTGATATCCATGAAATACAAAAAAGTCATTGTCCGGTTTGATGCTGAAAATTTGATTTTAGCCGAAGAGTTGATTTGTAATATTTTTTTTTCATTCAATCTCAAAGGCGTGGTGTGTGATATTCCCCTGGATGAACCGGATGAAGGATTTGGCACAAATACGCTGCCTAAGCCTGAGACCTGCTCGATTGCAGGGTTTCTTCCCCTGCTGGATTCGTCCGACATCATCCTTGAAAAAATAAGAAAAAAAGTCTCAACCCTGTCAAATTTAAATATTCAGGTTAACATCCAAACCGAAATCGTTGATGAGAAAGACTGGTCTGATGCCTGGAAGGTATATTTTGAAGTGACAAAGATTACGGACAGGATAACCATAAAACCTGCATGGAAAGAGTATGATGGGAGGGAAGATGAGATTATTATTCATCTTGACCCGGGGATGGCATTTGGTACCGGAACACACCCGACCACTGCCATGTGTATTCAGATGATTGAAAAATATCTTAAACCGGGTTCAACATTCCTGGATGTTGGAACGGGTTCCGGAATTTTAATGATTGCAGCTGCCAAACTCGGTGCAAGGCGCATAACAGGCATTGATACTGACGAGGTCGCTATACAGGTGGCCCGGCAAAATCTTGCCAAAAATGATATTGACCCAGGCATATGCAAACTGTTGTGTACAACTCTGGATAAAACAGACCGGGCTCCATACAATTTTATTGCTGCCAATATTATTGCCCAGGTCATTGTCGATATCCTGCCTGCAATATCAATAAGAATGGCACCGGACACAACAATTGTCCTCTCCGGCATTATCAAAGAGCGGAAAAGCAGTGTATTGGCAGCACTTGAGACCAATCATCTTTTTGTTATCCATGAAGAATATATGGATGAATGGGTCACCCTTGCAGTCAAAAAAAACCAGACGTTGAATATTATTGGTCCGGCATGATATACAGTTTAAATGAAAAATTTTATCCCGTCAGATAAATATCTGAAAATAAAAACCATTGACTCCCACACCGCCGGAGAGCCTTTCAGGGTGATCACTTCAGGAGTTCAGGAACCATTCGGAGATACGATTCTTGAAAAAAGAAGGTATGCAGAAAAACATCTGGACTCTATCCGGAAAATCCTCATGTTTGAACCCAGGGGGCATGCTGACATGTATGGATGCTTTATCACGGAACCAGTGACAAAAGATGCGGATTTCGGGATTCTTTTTATCCATAATGAAGGATTTTCCACCATGTGCGGGCATGGTATTATCGCCATCACAACTGTTGCGGTTGAGACAGGCTTTGTCGACATCAAAACTCCCGGTCAGAAAATCAGAATTGATACGCCGGCTGGTCTTGTGACGGCCATACCCAATATGAACGGCGACCGTGTTGAATCCGTAACATTTGAAAACGTGCCTTCTTTCGCATTGGAACTGGATGCGGTTGTTGAGGTCCCGAAACTTGGAAAAGTCACCTATGATCTTGGATTTGGCGGTGCGTTCTATGCCTTTGTCAATGCCGGGGATCTTGGGCTTTCATGCACACCAGACTATTTCTTCGAACTTGTGGAAAAAGGCAGGATGATCAAAAATGCCATTATGGCTTCAAAAAAAATTGTCCATCCATTTGAAGAAGACTTAAGCTTTTTATACGGGACGATCTTTGTGGACACTCCTGATCTTGAAAATGTCCATTCAAGACATTGCTGCATCTTTGCCGAAGGAGAAGTTGACAGAAGCCCAACCGGAACCGGAGTGAGCGCAAGACTTGCCATTCTCAATAAAAAAAATAAAATAGACCCGGGAAAAGATATTGTGATTAACAGTATTATCAACACAAGTTTTACCGGCAGGATTGCAGGACTGACACAGGTTGGAAATCACAAAGCTATCATTCCCAAAGTAACCGGAAGTGCATACATTACCGGTGTTCATGAGTTTTTAATTGACCCGGATGATTCCTTAAATCAAGGATTTATTCTAAGATAACACCTGATATTCATAAAAACCCTGCCAAAATTTACGATTTCATTGGGACTGCCAAAATCCATCACCACCACTGCACTGCCCAGGGGACAACAAGACTCATATGTGCCGGGCAGAATCATACACTTCCACTGAAGGATTGGACCTGGTTCCTACCCTGGTCCTTTGCCTTATACAAAGCCTTATCTGCATAGTTGAGTAATTCCTCATGGGTCAATGAAGCAGTCCAGTCTGACGTTCCTACACCAAGGCTTAAGGTTACAACCTGTTCAGGCAGTGACTTCTGATGTGGAATTTCCATTTTTTCTATGTTTGAACGTATTGTTTCCGCGACATGCATTGCGCCGTCAAGAGCTGTGTCCGGCAATAATACGACAAATTCTTCGCCTCCATACCGCGCACAAAAATCCCCCCCGGATCTTTTAAGGGAATTTTTTATGCCCTGCCCAACTTTCTTTAAGCATATATCCCCATTACTATGACCATAACTGTCATTATATGCTTTAAAATTATCTATATCACACATTATGATTGACAGAGGCTGGTTCTGCCTTTGGCTGCGTGCAAATTCTGTTAATATCTGTTCTGAAAAACGCCTGCGATTTGGAATCCCGGTTAACTTATCAAATGTAGCTTGTATTCTTATTACTTCATAGGCCTTGCTCAATTTTCCTCCAAGAATCATGATGCCGTACAGACCTCCACCGCCTGTCAATAAGTGGCCTAATAATAAAGACAACCATGGTATCTCCATAACAAACGGCAAGGTTACACTAATACCACCTCGAATATCACCTGTCTCATAGCCCTGTTCGGCATGACATTGTAAACACGATTTTTCGGTCGTTAGAGGGGCCATATAAAAAAAAGACCTTGTAGAACCTTCTTTGATAAACATTCCCGCTTCTTTTACACCTTTTTCAAAATCCTCTAAAAATACTGTCTCTCTCTTTGTTGCCTTGTTTTGCGGTCGAATTGGCTTAAGGCTGGTTATATGGAATTTAATATCTTTCTTGGCAATATCGATTTCTGATATTTGCCTTGTCATAAAAGCAGGATTTATTTTGGTAAGCGTCAAGTTGTCATTTACATCAATCTCTCTCATTGGCACGTCAAGGTATGGATTCGGCAGCGTTTTTTCGGTAACAGGAACATACACTCCACCGTGATTGGCATTCCATTGGCGGGTAATGATCATCTGATCGAAAAAACTTCTTCCTATCTCAAATCCAATTCTTTCCTGTTCTTTTACCTGTTGTTGATAATTCCCAAAAAAAGATATGATAATTATCATTACCCATATAGAATTCAACACTAATATGGTTTTCTTTATTTCCATAAGTTCTTCCCAATTATATTTTTTTGCTGCCTAAACCCGCGTGAATTATCCGCTTTTATGAAGTACAGAAAAATAAAATCAAACGTCTTTTATTTTTCTTTTTTTGCCAATACCATGGTTTTGCTGAAAAGCACATTCGGCCCTTTAACATTAGTAAATCCAACATCTCCTGCTTTTCTGACAATTTCTTGGAACGCTGATTTTGATACATGAAAGGGTGGTTCTACCATGAGAACCTGTCCGCCCTGTTTCAGTATTGTTTTTATCTCACTGAAAAATGCTTCTTTATTCGGGACTTCGTGAACCATATAGAACAGCAGCACAAAATCGACCTGCTCTGACAAACCTATTTTATTTTTCCCGCATTGATGAAGTGTGATTCGTTTCTCAAATTCTGTTCCTTTTATCTTGTCTCTTACTTTCTGAAGCATCCCTTCCTGTAAATCAACAGCAATAACCCGACCGGATTTACCAACCATTTGAGCCATGTCAATAGAGAAAAATCCCGGACCACAGCCCATGTCCATAACTGTCATCCCCTCTTCAATATATGGCCTCAATATTTTCTCAGGGTTTTGCAGCCATCTTCGAATTCTGCTATCAAGATGGCCTGCTATTTCAACCGGGCATACATGTTCTTTTTTACTGCTCACTATTATTTTCTCCGAGCCGTAACCGACTCACCGCCGATACCCCAGTTATCCGTTTCTATCTCATCAATGGTTACAACTGTAGTCGCCGGATTTTTCCCTAAAATTTTGACAAGAAGATCGGTTACTCCTTTGATTAGTTCCGCCTTTTGCTCTGTAGTAGCACCTTCCTTAGTAATTTTTATATTTACATATGGCATTATAACTCCCCTGCGGGACAGTTCTCCAAAGGCTTCCCATCGGGCAGCCAATCAGGAGTCCTTGTACCCAGATTTGCTTGTATTCAAAATCAAGATTGGGCATTATCATGCCTATTTGCCTTGATGATTTGAAAAAATTATTACTATCAAGTGAAGTTTCCTTGAATGAGTTTTTAACCATGGAGCTAAAAAATGTCAAGGAGAAAAAATTGAACATGTTTCGGCTTATCCTGCTGTAAACGCTATTGTAGAACCAATACTACATTAAAAAATATGGATCAACATCCACAATCAGCCTGATCCCTGACCTGGGAGTTACTTTCGGATGATCCATGAGGGATTTGACCAGGCGGTTAATCAAAGTTGAAGAAGGACTTTTCACAAGAATCTGCCACCTGAACCGTGACGAAATTTTCTGGATGGACGCCTCGACAGGACCCAGAATCTGGATCATGTTCTTTTGTTTTCCTTCATTTTCGTGCAATGCTTTGAGAACCTCTGCGATATCGGCTGCATAGGCTTTTACCTTTGTAAAATTGCTTCCAGATATTTTCAATTGAATCATCCGTGAAAAAGGCGGATACAGCAATGCTTTTCTAAACGGCGCCTCATTGTAAAAAAACTCAAGAAAATCCTGTTTTTCAGCAGCTTCAATAATAAAATGGTCTGGATTATAGGTCTGCATTATCACTTTGCCTTTGGTATCTCCTCTTCCTGCACGGCCGGCCACCTGGGCAAGAAGCTGAAAGGTTCGCTCACCTGCCCTGAAATCCGGAAGGCTTAAGGACAAATCCGCACAAATCACGCCAACCAGGGTGATGGAGGGAAAGTCATGGCCTTTGGCCAGCATCTGGGTTCCCACAATAATATCCACATTCCGGTTCCTGATACTTTTTAAGATTTTTATGGTGGCCCCTTTCCGGGATGTCGAGTCCTGATCCATCCTGACAAGTCTGGCATCCGGAAACATGGCTTTGAGCATGGATTCCACTTTTTCAGTGCCAAATCCCATTGGTTTGATTTTTGAAGAGTTGCACTCCGGGCATTTAACATTTACGGGCCTGCCATACCCGCAAAGATGACATCGATATTCATTGTGCCCTTTATGAAGGGTCATTGTGATATCGCAGTATTTACAGGACAGGGACTTCCCACAGTCCATACAGACCGGAGATGTTGCAAACCCCCGCCTGTTCAAAAAAATCAATACCTGGTTCCCTTTATCAAGGCAACTTCTGATCTCTTTTGAGAGATCCGGTGTTATGATCCTGTCATACCCCCGGACATCCTTATATTTTTTCAAATCCACAAGAGTTATTTCCGGCAATGGATGCCGGTTGATACGTGTTTTAAGTTTTAATTCCTCAAATCGTTTCATAACAACATTCTGATAGGATTGAACAGAAGGGGTTGCCGATCCTAAAATTACCGGGCAGTCATTCATTTTTCCGCGAACAACGGCAAGATCTCTTGCATTGTATCTTAAACCTGTTTCCTGCTTATATGAGGTGTCATGTTCCTCATCCACAACAATGATTCCTATATTTTCAAATGGTGCAAAGACTGCTGACCTTGCTCCAATGACAATTCTCACCTTTTTTAAAGCAATTTTGCGCCACTGATCCAGAAGCTCACCTTTGGTTAATGAAGAATGAATAACGGCGATTTTCTCCCCGAATCTTGCCCTGAACCGTCTTTCCGTCTGGGAAATCAAAGAAATTTCCGGCACAAGTATGATGGCGTTCTTCCCCTTTTCAACCACATCCTGCACCAGCCGCATATAAACTTCAGTCTTTCCCGAGCCTGTTATGCCGGACAAAAGATAGGGCTTAAATCCCCGGGTCAAATTTTCCTGCACCCTTTTGACCACGGCCTCCTGTTCTACCGTCAATTTTGGCGGTGTATCCGGTTCTACAGGCTCTCCTAAAGGATCTCTGAATACCTGGCGTTGAACAATCTGAATATATCCGGCCTCTGCCAGCGGCTTTATCAAGGCGGGTGCAGTAGGAATATGCACTTTTAATCCGGTCAGGGAGATCTCCTTTGCCTCTTTCACCAGGCAAAGAAGTTGCTTTCGTTTTTTTGACATGCGAATGATAGTTTTCGGTTCATCGCCTTGAAGAATAAATTTTTCTTTTTTTACCTTTGCCCCGTCTTTTTTTAATACAGCTGAAACTATTATCAAATCTTCTTTTTCCATCCTGCGGATCAAAGCGTTGATGGTGGTATTTTTGCTGGTTTTTTTCAATTGTTTAAGAGTGCAGGACCGGCGCTGCAATATAAATTCAATCACCTGCTCCTCTCCTGGTGTAAGCCTGCCCTCATTCAAACGATCCTGTCCATTCTGCGTAACAAAGACATGAGAAACATCATGACGGTCAAGGCCGGAAGGAAGAGCAGCCTTGATCACTTCTCCCAGGGGATGGATATAATATCCGGCAATCCACTTAAAAAAAGATATCTGTGATTCCGGAAACAAGGGATGATCATCTAATACATCAAAAATCTTCTTTGCCTTGAATCCTTCACAACTTTCCTGTCCGGAAATGATATATCCTGTTACCCGCCTTCTGCCGAACGGGACCAGGACCCTCATTCCCGGGGAGCAAAAATCTTTCAAATGATCCGGAACCTTGTATGTATATGATTTTATTACAGGAAGGGATACGGCAACGGATATGTAAGAAGTTTGAATCATTCCACCTATTGTGCATAAAAAAGAAAATATTTCAATATAAGACTTTTCAAAGACTTATTTGCTTGACTAGCCCAAGTGATTTTAATAGTTTCCTAAGTAATATTTTTCTGATCAAAAGTACACTTAGAATAAAGGAGATATTATGGCTGTATTTGTAGCGGATCACCCTCTTATAAAACATAAATTAGGACTCATGCGTCAAAAAGACATCAGTACAAAAGACTTCAGGGACCTGTCTTCTGAAGTTGCCAGACTTTTAACCTATGAAGCCACAAAAGACCTTGCCACGGAAAAAAAGGTGATTGTCGGATGGGCTGGAAAAGTTGAAGTTGAAAAGATTAAAGGAAAAAAAATTACCGTTGTTCCCATTTTAAGGGCAGGACTTGGAATGATGGATGGTGTATTTGATCTTATCCCATCTGCCAAGGTCAGTGTGGTGGGTTTTTACAGGAATGAAGAAACCTTAAAGCCGGTACAGTATTATGTCAAAACCGCCAGTTCCATGGAAAAAAGAACTGCTTTGATCCTTGACCCCATGCTGGCAACAGGGGGAACCCTTATTGCCACCATTGATCTCTTAAAAGAAGCGGGATGCAAGTACATAAAAGGTCTATTTTTAGTGGCAGCACCCGAAGGAATTGCAAAAGTAGAAGAAAAACACCCTGATGTGGATATTTATGTGGCCGGCGTTGATGAGTGTCTCAATGAAATCGGCTATATACTGCCAGGTCTGGGTGATGCAGGTGATAAAATTTTTGGCACAAAATAAACTGTTAATTAAAAAAGGGGTAAAAAACTAAAATGTCCAATTCCAATCAAGCTCCAACCGATTACAATTTTCAGGTGAAAGACTGTTTCTTAGGCGCCCAGATGCTTTTTGTCGCTTTTGGTGCTCTGGTTCTGGTACCGCTTCTGACCGGTCTTGATCCAAACGTTGCACTCTTCACAGCAGGTCTTGGAACCCTGGTGTTTCAAATCATTACCAAGGGTAAAGTTCCTATCTTTTTAGCTTCTTCATTTGCCTTTATCGCACCCATTATCTACGGTGTGAAAACCTGGGGAATTCCCGGAACCATGTGTGGACTTGCTGCCGCAGGTGTTGTTTACATGCTGCTCAGTCTCCTGGTCCGGGTGCAGGGAAACGATATTATTAAACGGGTGCTTCCCCCAGTTGTCACAGGTCCTGTCATTATGGTGATCGGGCTGATTCTTGCCCCTGTTGCCGTATACATGACCATGGGAAAAACAGGAGATGGTGCCATTGTTCTCTATCCCCAGGTAAAAGCTATGACCGTGGGCCTTCTTGCCCTGGCCACAACGGTTCTTGTCTCCATTCTCGGGAAAGGCGTTTTCAAGCTGATCCCAATTCTCTGTGGTATTGTTGTGGGATATATTCTTTCCCTGATTTTCGGGTTTGTTGATTTTTCAGGTATTGCAAAAGCATCCTGGTTTGCTGTCCCCAGTTTTGTCCTGCCGGAATGGAACCTTCAGGCCATATTTTTTATTGTCCCTATTGCCATTGCACCTGCGATTGAACATTTTGGCGATGTGGTTGCCATCGGCGGTGTCAGCGGAAAAGATTATCTGAAAGATCCGGGTATCAAAAACACCATGCTGGGTGACGGCGTAGCAACATCCCTTGCATCCTTTCTAGGCGGTCCGCCCAATACCACCTATTCAGAAGTTACCGGTGCTGTTGCCCTGACAAAGGTATTCAATCCCGCCATCATGACATGGGCAGCCATTGCAGCCATTATTCTGGCCTTTGTCGGCAAACTGGGCGCAATTCTTCAAACAATTCCAACCCCGGTCATGGGGGGAATTATGCTGCTTCTTTTCGGTGCCATCATGGTGGTTGGGTTGAACACTCTGGTGAGATCCGGAGATGATCTTATGGAAGCAAGAAATCTTTCCATTGTTGCCCTGATCCTGATATTCGGTATCGGCGGAATGAGCTTTTCAGCCGGCCAGTTCCAGCTTCAAGGCATTGGCCTTGCCGGTATCCTGGGTGTTGTTTTAAATCTTGTTCTTCCCCACGGGAAAAAAGAAGAATAAACAAACTCATGTTATTACATACCTCTGGAAAAGATATATCTGACATGTCATTTTCCAGGGGTATTTTTATTTAAATAATTTCAACAAGCCTTGAGTTCCATCGTTTTCATATCCCATTTCTGCCATTTTCTCATACAATGAAAGGGCAAGATCAAGCCCGGGAGTTTCAAGACCCATGCGACTTGAAGATGTGGCGGCAATCTTCATATCTTTTATAAAATGTTTGATATAAAATCCAGGCTCAAAATTCTCTGCAATCATTCGGGGACCCAAATTATTCAATGACCATGATCCGGCAGCACCCGCCCCAATACTCTTGAGTACGGTGTTTGGGTCAAGGCCTGACTTTTTAGCATACGCAATGGCCTCACACACCGCCACCATTCCGGCTGCAATGGCAATCTGGTTTGCCATTTTAGTATGCTGGCCAGATCCTGGTTTCCCTTGAAGTACAATATTTTTACCCATCACTTCAAAAAGCGGTGAAACCTTATCAAAAATATTTTTATCTCCGCCAACCATAATGGAAAGAGTTGCGTTTTGAGCGCCCACATCGCCGCCTGAAACCGGTGCATCAAGTGATTCAATGCCTTTTTCTTTTGCTTTTTCATCAATTGTAACCGCAAGATCCGGGCTGGAGGTGGTCATATCGATAACAATGGTTCCTTTTTGTGCATGGTTTAAAATACCACCTTCACCCAGATACACCTCTTCAACGTCAGCCGGAAACCCGACAATGGTAATAATAACATCACATTTTGCACTCAACCCACTTACAGTCTCTTCCCACACAGCACCTTTTGAGATGATATTTTCACCCCTTTGTTTTGTACGGGTATAAACATGCAGTTTGTATCCGGCATCCAGAATATGTCCGGCCATGCTCTGGCCCATGACCCCCAATCCGATAAATCCTACAATGGTTTTCCCAGGTTCCATACGCATATTCCTCAAATCTCCTTTAAATTATTATTTTTCCCACTAATGACAGTTTTTTCAGATTATTAATTACTTATCAGTGTACTGCTGATTTAGTCCCTGCGTTTTAAAATTCCGGTAAGACAGCCCACAGCACCAGTAGCTTTCATTAATTCATCGACTGCAATGGTCTGGCATTCAACACCTAAAGACTGATAAAACTTCTGGGTCTTTGGATTATTTCCAGGCATTAAAATTTTTTTTGGGCCTGTAGTGACAAAATTTAGAGCCATTCCGGATATGGCCTCTATTTCATCAGGAATAAACTCAACCTTGATTCCATAATTATTTAATGCTTTTACAGCAGAATATGCTATTCTTTTTGGCCAGGCAACAGCTAAATTCTCATCTAAAAAACGGAGCATACCCATCAGATGCATTGTACCATATGGCAGGTCTACCACAATAACATCAACACCCATTTCATTAAGGATTAAAGTAAGCTGAGCAATCCCTTGATCATTTGTCCTGAGACCCTTGCCAACGATGACAGTTTCAGGGTTGATCCAGGCTGCATCAGCTCCCTCAAAAGTTCCTTCTCCTCTTATCGTCTTTAGAATCGGTATTCTAAGTCTGGATAAAGCACGCGCCACAAGAACTTCTTCACCTGCCCTCACTCTTGAAGCAGGTCTTGCCAAAACAGCACCTTCAGGAGTCATAAAAAAAAGGTCGGCCATAAACATATTATTTGGCAAAGGAAGAAACTCAGGATTTAAATCATGTACTTGTACTCCAAGATTCCTATAGGCATGCTTTAAATCTTCATGCTCTTTTTGAGCTTTTTCTAAATTGACAGACTCAAGCATATGAAACAATTCAGGATCAGACACAGTTAAAAGCTCTTCTCCTGGTGTGTGTAATAATACAGATTCAAGTTCAGAGTATTCATTGCAGATACCACAATCTGCCCAGAGTGTTCCAATTTCCTCTTTTAAAGTCGCACCCCGCCCAATCCAGTTGCTACCGCCATAAGCTGCTTTTTTTGATAAATCCTCAGGAATATTGTTCATAATAAAACCTTTTAAATTATACTATTGAGTCAATAGATATTAGTAAAATATATGATATTATGCCTGAACTTATTGTGTGTCAATTACATATTACATATTAAATTTTAATGTTTT
>JAHOYS010000023.1 GCA_019038815.1 Desulfobacterales bacterium
CAGCAGAATGCAGTGAATCATACCGGCTCCCCGGCACTTGTTGTTGCGGGAGCCGGTTCAGGTAAGACCAGAACCTTGACAGCCAAGTTCTCACACCTTGTGAATTTAGGGCATGATCCCAAAAGGATTCTGGCCATCACATTTACAAACAAAGCCGCCGGTGAGATGAAATCACGACTCATTGAGATGACCGGCCTTCCATATCAAGAGTTTCAATGGGTAAGAACCTATCATTCAGCCTGTCTGATGATTTTAAAACGCCATTGCGAAAAATTGGGATACACACCACCCATACTGGTTTTTTCAGTCTATCAACAGCAAAAGCTGGTCAAAGAACTCTGTGTAAAAAATAATATTGAAAAAAAGTATGCCAATAAAATTCTGTCTGCTATTTCGCGGGCTAAAAACTTTGGTAATCCGGGAAAATATTTTGATTTAAAACCCGGCTTTTTCAATATCAAAATTGAAGATCTCTTTGCACAATATGAAGAACGATTAAAAGAGATGAACAGTGTGGATTTTGATAATATACTTTTAAAGACAAGGGATCTTTTAAGGGATTACTCAGAAATCAGGGAGTACTATAAAAAATATTTTTCCTATATTCTTGTGGATGAATACCAGGATACCAATAACCTTCAAGAGGATTTAACCAGCCTTCTTTTAGGTGAACACCAAAATCTTTTCTGTGTGGGAGATGACTGGCAGTCCGTCTATGGATTCCGGGGTTCCAACGTGAATCATTTTTTAGGGTTTCCTGAAAAATACAAGGATTCGAAAATTTTCAGGCTTGAAGAAAATTACCGGTCTGCAGATGAAATTGTCAAGGCGGCAAATGATTTAATCGATTATAACCCGGATAAGATGGATAAAAAGTGTTTTTCCCAAAAAAAAGGTGGTGTGGTTGAAATCTATGACTTTATGTCGGATTTTTATGAAGCCGAATGGGTTGCGAAAAGGATCAAGGGATTAAACCGGCAGGGCCGGGGCATCGCCTTTGATAAAATGGCCGTGGTCTACAGGACAAAATTTTGTTCGCTTCCCTTTGAAAAGATTTTCAGATCATACCGGATACCCTATAGTTTGAAGGGATCACAGGGGTTTTTTGAAAGAATGGAAGTTCTGGATATTAATTCCTATCTGAGTGCGGCCTTTTTCCCCAATGATGATGTTTCGTTTGAACGGATTGTCAATACACCTAAAAGGGGCATCGGGCCGGCAATGATTAAAAGAATAGCAGATATCAGAACAAAAGGGACAAGCCTTCAGGATGCCGCCAGAATCATGGTCAAAGATAGAGTTTTAACCAAAAAAGTTCATGACAATCTTTCCCAGGTTCTTGAGATTCTGGATGAAATAACGGCTATGCCTCCTGCCCGGGCCATGGAAGTTGTCATAAAAAGAACCGGTTATTTTGAATATCTGGAGAAAAAAACAAAAACAAAAGCAGAATTTATTTCAAAAAAAGAAAACATTGAACAATTGATTTATACGGCAAGAGCTAAAGATGATCTTCTGGAATATCTTGAAGAGGCAGCCCTGATCAGAGAGGATAAAGAAGATGAGGATGAACTCGATTCATCAGGTGTATCTCTTCTCACCATCCATTCAGCTAAAGGGCTGGAATATGATACGGTTTTTATTGTGGGATGTGAAGAGCGTCTGTTTCCCCATTGGCGGTCTATTGATGCCGGAGATAATGCCGTTTTTGAAGAAAGGCGTCTCATGTATGTGGCAATGACAAGGGCAGAAAGGTTTTTATATCTGACACATGCAAATTTCAGGAAAGGTGAATTTGCAGTACCAAGCCGGTTTATCGATCAAATTCAGGAGTTTTTATCCTAATCCCCACTTATAATAAGGGTATTTTTTTAACTCTGTTTTTTGCAATTTTTACAACTGTTACAGGAGTTGGGATTGTGGTCCCTCTTCTTCCTGTCTATGCCAATGATCTGGGTGCCACAGGGATATATGTGGGAATGATATTCGGGTCATTTTCCATATCCAGGGTTTTTCTTTTACCTCTGTTTGGAAGGTTGTCCGATCAAAAGGGGAGAAAACCCTTTATTGTGGCAGGCTTATGTGTCTATACACTGATTTCCCTTGCATTTGTATTTTCCGAAACTATCGAAACATTGATCCTGTTAAGATTTTTCCAGGGGGCGGGATCTGCCATGATTATGCCGGTGGTACAGGCATATGTGGGGGAGATAACACCTGAAGGCTCGGAAGGTTATTCCATGGGACTGTTTAACCTGTCCATGTTTTTGAGTCTGAGTCTGGGGCCTTTGATGGGTGGCGGGATAAAAGACATATGGTCTCTTGATGCCGCATTCATTTGTATGGGCCTGCTGTCAGGCATTGGTCTCTTATTATGCATCTTTTTTTTGCCGCCGGCATCCCAGGAAAAAATAAAAAATAAAGACAACGAAGTCACTCCATGGTCAAATATTTTAAAAGACAAAGGGATAGTTTCCATTTTTATAGTCAGATATGCTTATACAGCCTGTATCGGGGTGATATGGTGTTTCCTTCCCTTATTTGCAGATACTGAATTTGGTCTTTCAAGTTCACTGACCGGTGTGCTGGTCATGCTGGGTGTATTTATGTCAGGACTTCTTCATCTGCCCATGGGGTATGCTGCAGACAGAATAAATAAAAGAATGATGATCATATCAGGGGGTATTCTTTCAACTGTCGGGATGCTGCTGCCGTATTTTGCATCATCCTTTTATGATCTGGTGATTGCTGTTTCAATATTTGGAATTGGAGGAGGTATTTCCATGCCGGCAATCATGGCCTGTGCTGTTATAAAAGGTGATGAAAAAAAAGCCATGGGATCGGTTATGTCCATAATGACGGTTGCACACAGCCTGGGGATGCTGACAGGTTCAATGGCTGCCGGGCTTGCCATGGATTATTTAAGTTTAAGACTGTCTTTCCCATGCGGAATGTTTATTATGGGATTGGGAACACTTGTTTTCTGGGCAATAGTGGATAAAGAATCTTTTATAAAACCAGCCTTATGAATACTTATGCTTACTTTTATTCTTTTGACTCATCCTTTTTTTTCATTTCAATATACCAATCTTCATCACCATATAATTTGTCACTGCATTCAGGACACATCCCGTGGCTAAATTCAGCCGCTGAATGATCCCTGATATAAGTCTCGATTTTATTCCAATAACCTTTGTCATCCCGTATCTGTTTACAATGGGAGCAAATAGGTAAAATCCCCTTAAGGGTTTTTACCTCAGAAAGTGCGTTTTGAAGGTCAATAATCAAACTTTCTTGTCTCTTTTGTACCAGTTCTCTTTCGGTAATATCACGAAAACTCCATACCCTTCCTATTATTTGTTCATCAAGTTTTTGGGGCTGTGAATAACGTTCCACAATTCGTCCGTCCTTGAAATGTAAAGTGTCAAAACTTTTTGCATCAGGGTCAGCATATAGTTCTTTTACTTTTTTAATAAAATCATCAGGGTTTTTTAATTGATCTAAAACATAGGCCAGAGCTTTGTCGTCGTCACGGGATTCCAGAATATCGGCTGGGATTTCCCACATCTTCGTAAAGAGCTCATTGGAAGCCGAGGTTTCCCCGTTTCTGTCCACTACCAGTAGTCCATCCGTGGTGGATTCAAGAGCTGCCTCGAGTTTGGACAAGGATAATTTTTGTTCTATCTCTGCCTTTTTTCTCTGACTGATTTCAGTATTTGCTTTTATAAAAAGAAAGAAGACAATGAGTCCCAAAAATGCACATAATACCACAACACTAATACCAACGGACTTGCGTAAAGGTGTGACTATTTTTTCAATAACTTCATAATTATAAGGGCTGTGTAAGTAAATCAAATTCCAACCGGGATAATTGGCAAGCTCATGTTGATGCATACAGTATTCATTACCCGGGCTGTCTACAGCTTTATCTTCACCCAAAAGTTTCATGCCCGTCCAATTCCAGGGCCCTGTGCCAAACTGCCTGGTCGCGGCAATATCCGAGATTGTCTCGGAAGATGCCTTCCATAGCACATGGTAAAGCCAGTCCGGGCGATTCGAAACAAACACCACCCCGTTAGGATCAGTTAACAATTCAATCCCATCGCTTGATTGAATGAAATCCGTTTCAAGCAGTTCAGTAGACGCTTTAATGACCGCAACCCCCAAAGGTTTTTCATTCACATTGTCATAAACAGGGTGACTATAATATATCCCTCTCTTTTTTGATGTAACCCCCAGGGCCATATAAACGGCCGGCATCCCTTGCATGGCCTGCATAAAATAAGGGCGGAAGCCATAATTCTTTCCCACAAAGCTAACGGGAGTGTCACGATTGCTGGAAGCTATTGTCTTGCCGGAATAGTCCATTAGATAACAGACATCAGCCTTTATATCATCACGAAAATGGTCCAGAATTGCATTGGTCTCGGCAAGAGCGGCTATATCTCCACTTAACAGAGATTCTTTTAATTCCTTTAGCCCGGCCAAAGACTTTACCGATAAAAGGGACCATGCCAGATAAGAGTCGATATTATTTTTCAAGATATTAAAGTGTTCTGCGGTTTCTTTATGGGCAAGCTCTATTGAAGATTTTTTCAAAGCTGAATAGTAAAGATATCCCCCAACAGCAAAGGACAAAACTGCCATTAAGGACAATGCAAGGAATAATATCCGAAGTTTGATGGCAGTTTTTTTCATATACAATACTTAAAAATGTTCTTTCTGGTCTGACAATAGCTTTTAGCCGTCATTCCATCAGTTTAGTTTTGATTTTCATCCAGCACTTCACGTATCTTCCGGGAAAGACTCCTCATCACAATAGGCTTCATCAAAAAACCCTTTATCCCGATAGATTCTGCTTTTTCCTTAGACATTATTTCACTGAACCCGGTGGAAAGCAATATTGGAATATCAGGACGAATCTTAACCAATTCAATTGACAACTTATCTCCAGACATATTCGGCATAGCCATATCAGTAATGACCAGATCGAATTTATCGGGGTTGGCACGAAAGGCTTCAAGGGCTTCAATACTGCTGGTACGTGAGGTAACTTGATATCCCAAACGTTCCAGCATCTGCTTCTCCATTAAGACGATACCTTCTTCATCATCCACAAGAAGGATCTGTTCGGTCCCTATATGAATTTTTCCTTTAGTTTGAGGATTTTGTTCTTCAAAAAAGCTCTGCACCACAGGAAAGTAAACACGAAATTCACTACCTTTTTCAGGCTCACTATATACCTGAATGACACCTTTCATGGCAGTAACAATACCATGCACCACCGAAAGCCCCATTCCAGTACCCTTGCCTATTGCTTTTGTGGTAAAGAACGGGTCAAATATTTTTTCTGTTAAATCTTTATCCATTCCCATGCCAGTATCAGCTATTGTCAAACAATTGTAAACTCCGGGGTCTATATTTGGATTTATCAGATCAAATTTTCCAATTTTAACCTCTTTCAAGCTGACTTTCAATTCACCGCCGGCTTCTTCCATAGCATGATAGGCATTGGTTGCAAGATTCATTATAATCTGATGAATCTGGGTCGGATCAGCTTTGATCACATCACAATTAGTTTGGATATCTGATTTGATATCAATGGTTGTGGGGATTGTAGACCTGATAAGTTTTAATACTTCCTTGATAATAGGCTGCATCTTCATCAATTTTAATTCGCTATTATCTTGGCGGGAGAATGTGAGTATCTGTTTTACCAGTTCTTTGGCCCTTATGGCACCCGAATAAATTTTTTTTAAACTGTCATGTGTCGGGCTGTCTTCAGGTATGTCCTGCAACAGCATTTCCGTGTGACCTAAGACAGGAAAAAGAATATTGTTGAAATCATGTGCTATACCACCTGCAAGGGTGCCGATGGCTTCCATTTTATAAGATTGCCGAAGTTTAGATTCAAGCTCTGCCTTTTCCTCAATTGACTTTTGCCGTTCAATGGCATAACGGATTGTTCTGCTCAATAAAACAGTGTCAATTTGGTCTTTAACTAAATAATCCTGGGCTCCATGCCTCATGGCTTCAATGGCCAGGTTCTCATCGTCTAAGCCAGTGAGAACAACAATAGCAGTCTGGGGAAAGCTGGAAAAAACCTTAATAAGTGTATTAAGGCCGGATGAATCCGGCAAAGATAAGTCCAGCAAAATAATGTCACTATCTATTCCCGGGATATTTTGAAGGAAATCTTTTAAACAGCCGAACTCCGTCACCTCATAAGCCGGTGTTCTGCAATCCTTTAAATACTCTTTTATGAGGCGGGAATCTCCCGGGTTATCCTCGATAAGTATGATGTTAATTCTTTCAGTCATTATTTTATATTGGATGGGAGCTTGACAATATTCAGCCAGAATTCATTTATTGACTTTACCACCCTGATAAACTGGTCAAGATCCACAGGTTTTGTAATATAGCAATTTGCATGCAAATCATAACTTTTAAGGATATCCTCTTCTGCACTTGAAGTTGTTAAAACCACAACTGGTATTGTCCTTAAATTAGTATCGGCTTTTATTTCAGAAAGGACTTCCCGCCCATCTTTTTTGGGCATGTTCAAATCCAGAAGAATCAAGTCCGGAGTAGGACTTATTTGATATTCCCCCTCTTTTTTAAGAAAACCCATAGCCTCAACACCATCATTGACTACATGCAAGTTATTCAGGATCTTTCCTTCTTTTAAAGCCTCTTTTGTCAGCCGGACATCTCCGGGACTATCTTCAATAAGAAGCACTTCTATTGCTCTGCCATTCATGAGGATTCCTCCATCTTAGGAATTATGAAATGAAAAGTCGAGCCAACACCTTCCTTGGATTTTACCCAGATGCGGCCGCCATGACGTTCAACAATTTTTTTGCAAACCGCAAGACCGATTCCTGTTCCAGGATAGTCTGATCTATTGTGCAATCGTTGAAAAATGATAAAAATCCGATCAGTGAATTCCGAATCCATACCGATTCCGTTATCATTAATTGAAAACTTCCAGCCTTTGTATGTTTCTTCAGCTTTTATATCTATTTTAGCATCAGCTTTGCCTTTGAATTTTATTGCATTGGCCAGAAGATTTTGGAAAAGCTGAATAAATTGATTTTTATCTGCAACAATTGAAGGAAGAGAGTTATAGGTTATTTCAGCTTTGTTCTCCTCAATTGTAACAGAGAGGTTTTTAAGAACCTCTTTAATAATTTCATCAGTGCTGATTAATTGAAAAGGATTCCCTTTTGTACCGATCCTGGAATAGGTCAGCAGGTCATTTATCAAAACATGCATGCGATTTGCACCATCTACAGCAAAATCAATAAAATCATCTGCATCCTCATCAAGTTTCCCTTTGTATCTTCTTGCCAGCAATTGCACATAACTTGAAACCATTCGAAGCGGTTCCTGAAGATCATGGGATGCCACATAAGCGAATTGCTGCAGTTCCTCATTCTTATGCTCTAACTCGGTAATTTTTTGTTTTACAGAGTCTTGCATATCCAGAAATCCCTTCTCAAGAGTTCCAATCTCATCATTTCTCACAACTTCAAGGCTGAAACCATGGTCACCGGCGGAAATAGCTGACACACCGGCACCCAATTGCTTAACTCTCTGCAGGATTATTTTATTAAAGCTGTATTTGAGGAGGAGGGCCAGGAAAACAGCTAAACAAATTGAGATGACAAAAATCTGCCAGCGCAAAGTAGACAATCCTTTAACCACTGATGTGTGATCAGTATAAACACCCAGGTTCCAATTTAAAAATTTGATAGGTTGTACAACAACATAGCTAAGGTTCTTTCTATCATAAAATGAAAAGGGTGTGCTAAAAGTTTGCTTTCCCTTGGTTGTTTTTGAAATTAATTTTGCAAGTCCTTCATTATTTAAGTTTTCCAAAGTAAACTTTGCATTCATCTCTTTTTGTGTTTTTAAAATTTCTTCCCTGTAATCAGCATGGACAATCACGTTTCCATTATTGTCAAAGAGGAATCCTTTGCACCAGCCCTCGGTTTTGGCCATTAACTCAATATGATTAAAAATATCATCAAGAATAAAGTCGCTTCCGGTAATACCAAGGAAACGGTCTTTGTCATACAAAGGAACAATTAAGCTGGTCATCCACTTTTTCCAGATAGAATCATAATATACCTCAGTCCATACCGGTTTTTTAGAAGGATTTTTTTCAGGAGTCCCTACGGAATAAAAAATGTCCGTGGAAAAATCATGATCAGGCTCAATTTCCAAAGCCCAGTCTTTTGGATGAATTCTGATAAAATTTTGATTTGAGATATAATAAAGATTATAAAAATCTTCAAGCAATAACGGGGCTATATCTTTCCAAAGATTTTCAGTGACTGCAAACAATCTTTTTTGTTCCAGGGTCAATGTGTTCAGGTTTGATAAAAATGCCCCTGAAAATCCATCAGTGCTTCTAAAAGCGCCTTGGTTATCTTTTCTTATTTCGGTTTGAAAGGTAGGATTTTCCCCGGTCAGGGACTCTAAAATAATATTATTTGCAGTCGTTCCCAGTTTTCTTTTCTTTTCAATTTTCTTTTCAAGTGTATCCTTATATCGGGAGCTGACCAGGATCAATGATTTTTTTGCAGAGATAATCCGTTGGTTTTCTTCAGAGTGAATAATCCATAAAGCTAACCCCACTCCAAAAAATAGACAAAAACCTAATACCCAAAGAAACAACTTTTTTTCAATAGATTTGCGCCGCATAGTTTATTGATCTATCCTTTTGCAATTATTTTTCAGGCTATTAAATTTGTTCTAGTTCTCATCGGCTAATTTTCATTTCAACTTTAATAATTTTTTAACACAACTTATTATTTTTTTTTATAACGGCCATGTGATGTTGACCGGTCGTTTCTGGGCCATAAGCCAGATTCCGTCTCCTTTTGAAACCATCTCTTCTTTTGATGGGTTGACTATCACTTTTTTGTCTGTGGTTTGCATGGCAAATGTCAGGTAATTGTATTTTTCCTTGAAATAATCATGGAGAGACCACCATGTAAGAGACTGGAGGGCCTTGGGTACAATGATAAAATATATTTCTTCATCAGCGTTGTTTCGCAACAGGATTTGCAGTGGAATATGAACTTTGTCCTGCATGGCCTGTACCATCATTTCAGCCGTCATCTGCATGATGATTTGAAAATCGCCTTGAACACTTGAAAATGTATCCAGAGACTGGGTTGATATGCAGCGGACAGTAATTTCACATGCCGTTTTTTTCAACTTCAGGGCATTGATAAGGGCAAACAGGTTTTCCTCATCCTTTCCCGTGTGGATAACGATCTGCCCGGCTTTTTTTATATTGGCTTTGTTTAGGGTGTGAAGGGTATCGGGCCTGCCTTTGACAAAAAAAACATCCTCCACATCAGGCAGGGGGTGCCTTGCTATGTCAGCCACAATGACAACATCCCGGTTGGTATATGCCGCATCTTTTTGAATCTGCTCAATCAGCTGTTCTGTTTCATCGGTTGTTCCCACGAGCAGGATATGATCCTTTCCTTTGTATTCTTTTTCTCCGTGCATTTTTTTATCTCTCCTTTCAATCAACGATGAAGCAACATGGGTAATGAATGCAGCGCCCAGGCCGATGCCCATGAATATGGGCAAAAAAACCGCCACGATCTTCCCGGGATTGGAGACAGGGAACAGGTCTCCATAGCCAACGGTTGTGCTGGTCACAATACTCCACCAGAGCGCCTGGTCAAAATGGGTTAAGGCGGAATCAGAAGGTTCGACAAATTTAATCAGTAAACTTGATATCAATAGAAGAAGCATGTAGGCAAAAACAAGGGACACCCCTTTACGCCTTAATCCCATCCGTATTAAATCTTTTAAAAAATAAAGCACAATAGATATTTCCGTTTATGCAAATGCATTTCCCACAGCATGCTGCGTCATATTTTTAGTAAATTATATCATTTGATATTTATTTGCAATATCCAGTGTTACTCAAGCAGCCAGGATTCGTGGTTATAAATAGTTAACAGGGCAGGATGAAGAATGGTATTAATCTGCCTGTTTGTTGTCGTAAGCGCATCTTTGCCAAAGACAAGCTCACTTCTGAAAACTTCAGGTGTAATAAATCTTGTCGGCACATCAATGTTGAGATGCTTGATTTTATCCATAATTTTTTTCTTCTGTATATTGGGATGCCAGGCCAGGTACCATCCCCAGTCCCCGAAACTTGGCACATTTTCATGAAAGGCCAAAATGGAAAGGTTTGCACTCTCTATGGTTCTTCCGATGCAAAGAAAGCTTTCTTTTGCAAGATAGGGAGATGTTGCCTGAACCACCATCATTCCATGCTGTGACAGGTGCCGCCTTATTTTTTTATAAAATTCTCTGGTATAAAGCTTGGTCAGCTCCGGCGTGGAAGGATCCGGCAGGTCAATGATGATAACATCCCAGGAGCCGGCAACAGCATTTAAAAATTTATCCGCATCAACATTCATCACTTTTACATCGGCAAGTTTCCGGGTTTCAGGTAGTTTGGTATGCTGATTTCTTTTATTGGTTTCAATGTAGAGTCTTTTATCGATTCCCGGGACGACACCTTTGCCTGCCATGGTGACAAGGCGGGTATCCTTGAACGCGTCCTGGTTAATCCGCTTTAAAACGGGATGGGTTTTTGCAAGACGGGTCATTTCAGGGTCCAGATCCACCAGAAGCACTTCTTTTACATCTTTATACTTTAAAACTTCTCTTAAGGCACACCCGTCCCCCCCGCCGAGGATGAGGACCCTTTCTTTGATGGGTACTATATTCATGACAGGGTGTACCATGGGCTCATGATATCGTTGTTCATCCGTGCTGCAGAATTGCAGGTTTCCGTTTAAAAAAAGCCGGACTTCATCAAAGGGCTTGTAATGGGTGATGACAATATGCTGGTACCGGGTGGTTTTGCTTAAAATAATGGGGTCATCATAAAGGGGCTGCTCAATCTTTAAATTCCAGTCCCGGTTATTGAGATATCCGTAAGATACGGCACAAAAAGTGATCAGCATGATAAAAGGTATCAAGAATCCTGTTTTTACCAATCCTTTTTTTGAAAAGTAGATAAAAGTGATAAAGGCCAGGAAAAAGTTGGCCCCGGCAGTCAAAAAAGCGGCTTCGGTGATGGGCGTGAATCTTAAGAAAATAAATACAAAGATGAGTGATCCGATCAGGCTGCCAAGATAATCAGCGCTCAGGATATTTCCAAGGTTGGTGGATAATTCTTTGCTGAAGTCATTGTTGATCCTGATAATTATGGGGATTTCAAGTCCTATCATAATCCCGATGAAACTGACGAAAAAATAGAGGACCAGGCTGTAATGGGCGGTATAACCGTAAGATATGTAAGTTAAAGTAGGAGAAAATCCGCCGACAAGAGCAAGTGCTGTTTCAACGGCGATAAAGGTGTAAATGAGATGTTTTTTTGAAATCTGTGCCTGGATCAGGCTGCCAAATCCCATCCAGAACAGCATGAGTCCAATGACCATGGCCCATTGTTCAAAGGAGTTACCAAGTATCATGGAGGCAAGGCTTGCCTGGATATACTCAAGGATAATGCCGCAGGCACCGCTTGCAAACATGCAGGCACACAGCAGCACGGATGCAAAGCTTAAGCTTTGTCTTTCTTTCATCATCTATTTACATGGAAAAGGCTATAATAATTGCAACTGCATTAATGGCGCTTACCACAACGATCAAGGCGGCAACATTCCGGTCTTCTTTGACTTCCGTGGCAATATTGGTAGTGGGCAGTAAAAGCCTGTCGATTACAAGTCTGGAAATCAGCAGCATGGCAATTCCAAAAAGTGCATATATGCCAAAACCTGCAAGATCATTGGCCCATCCTGTGAACGGGCCTGAAATGCTTGCCATGAGAATAATGCCCAAAGCCATGAGTATGCCGCCGAGTCCGATACCGGCTGCAAGATTATTATCTTTTATCTCATTTCTTACATTAAAGGGCGTAATCAGCTCATAAAGCAGCCCGAAAAGCAGCAGAGTTATCTGACCCAGGATAAAAAAGAGAATGGCACTGGCAATTCCCTGGAAAAAGGTTCCACCGGCTCCGGAAAGGGATCCGTTAAGAATGAATCCCGTGGCCATATACATCCCTGCTTCAACCGTGCCCACAGCTGTATTCCCGATACGACTGCTCCCATCGGACTGCACAAATGTTTTAACACATTCTTCATCATTATTGATATTGCCCAGCATGATAAAATCATTGATAAACCGGGATGAGAACATAAATCCCGTGATAATAAGCCCGTCAAGCAACAATTGGATTACATCAAGAAAAAAACCTTTTGAAGCTCCGCCCATGGCACCTGAAAGTGCAATGGCAATCCCCAGATAAAGCCCGGCCCTTCTTAAGCCGACAGCAACATTCCCATCATCAATATGCGCATCATCATCAAATTTTTTTGTGCGCCGGTCATCTATCTGTTTAACCAGCCAGATAAAAAAGATGCCCACAATAACATATATAAGTCCTTGGCTCAGGCCTGTGAGAGTTACAGCTATATCCATTTTTTTCTCCTTAGAATTGTTCTATTTACCTTTGTTTTTCGGGCCGCCGCCGCGAAGACTGGCCCCAGCGCCCCGGACAGAAGCGGTCTGGGATCTGAAACCACCGCTTTTTGCAAAATTTGTACTCTGGAATCCCGGTGATTGTTTTACTAAGGTGCCGGATGTACCATATTTCCGGAATCCTTTTTGGGTCTTGCCAAAATATGGCCGGGTGTTCCTGTAATTATTGTTCCAGCCATTCCAGGAATTGTAAGAATAATAGGAAGGCCGCATATTAAAGAGCATGGAAAAAAGAGCATATTTTCCATACCATGACCAGAACTGATTGCCTGTATTATCTTTTTTCCACTCCCCGTATTTTGCATTGCCCACATAAGCCATACCCGGCGGTGCGGCCTGGGTCAGACGGTCCTGTTCAAATACACCGTAGGGTTTGGCCAGTATGGCCATACCAAGATATTCAAAGTTGGCATCATAAAGGGCAGCATTCACCTTTTCCCAGTCCGTTTCTTTTGTCTCACCGTCCTGTTCCAGCATATATTTATGGAAATAGGTTTCTTTTGCATCTTCCACCCAGAAAGAAGCGGCATTGTGTCCTCTTCCCGGCCATTGCTCCGTGGGATTAATGGACAACTCTTTCCACAGACCACCGATCTTGTTTGAAAGCTTTGACCCTGTGAACCCTGCAGTAATGGCGGCAATGGTATCCAGGTTATCTGCGGTTAAGGCCTCATATGCTTCAGGGCTTACCTGGCGTTGGAAAGTGGCAAATCTCGGGTCGTAATAATCAGAGTTTTCATTCCATGATTCCCTTTTTACGGTCACAAAATATTCTTCTTTCATATCCTTAAGGATTTTTGTGTAACTGGAATAGGGCTGGGCCATTTCCCGGGTAATTTTTGTTTCAAGGATTTTGGCCTGTTCAAGGCCTTGCAAAATTGCATCGCTGCTATCGGTAAATGCTGCATAGTCAGCTTTGCTTGATCCTGCCGTATGTTGATCATAAACAGTTTTCACAACACTCAAATGATCCCGGGACTGCCTTTCAATTTTTGACAGCGGCGCAAACCGACTGTTGATTTTATCGCTTAAATCCGGAAAGTCAGCAATCGCCTTTACTACGGGACCGGTTTTAATTTCATTTGTAATCCGGTTAATATGTTCGCTATTATTTTTTGCCCGTGAGTTTAAAGCAGCTACATTGTAAATGGTTTTTTTGATCTTTGAAAACCTTGAAACCGGATACCTGGACAATCCGTCAGCGTCCTGAATAACCTTTTTTATCCGGGTAATCTGCTGCTTTACCTGGGGAGCCAGTTCGGGTTTGTTTTCGTTTACCAGGGGTTTGAGGTCTTTGTCATATAGTTCCTTTGCCCTTTCCAGTTCATCATGGGCAAGTTGAAACTTTTGAATCCAGTTTTCCTTTAATGCAAATCTTTCAACAATTTTAAATTCAGATGATTTTGTCAGGGTCTTATATTTGTCCTTATGTTGATCCACCTGGGATTTGCCGGCCTTAATAGCGTCGGGAAGGGCACGGGCTTCGCTTTTCAACTCTTTGGGAAGACCTGCGCCGCAGCCGGTAAGCACTGCAATCAGGCCTGCAATGGTCAAGGTGGTAATAAAGCCCATAAGGAGATGTTTTCTTTTATGAATCATCCTTACAGGTCTCCTTTGCTGATGATACTGATGCTGTCCGGGTCTACAGGACTTGAGGTGTAAATCTGGTATTCGTCCCTGCCTGATCCCGACCATTCTTCAATGGTTAGAAATTTTGTATGGCTTTCATTCTCAAATTCATACATATATACCTTTTCTTCCCTGTTCCCCCGGTAATAAAGCGATGCCCAGTCATCTTCATACCAGAATTTTTCGCCGTTGATCACGATTACGTCCTTGTCATCGGCAATCTGGTCGAGATCATCTTCATCAATGGACTCGCCTTCATCATCCTTTAAATTCCTGAAAGAAAGGCGCTCCAGGGTCATGGAAACTTCAAGCTCATCATCGAATTCCCATTCAAAATTAGTGGTTTGTCCGGTTTCAAGGCAAAGACAGGTCAGTTCAGTTATAAAATATCCTTTTTTGCTTTTAAAATCATCAGAGGTCTCTTCGTATTTATTCAGATCCTTTATAAAATATGTGTTGCCAAGATATTCAAAAAATGAATTACGCCTTGCATCTTTTATGGTCAGCAGTATTTTTTCCTGCCCTGAAACAAGCTGGTCTTTTGTAAGGGTTCTTATGGCACTTAATCTTTCCTGGAAAGATTTTTGTGCTGCAATATCAAGCATGGAATGCCTCCAATCTAAAAATGTTCAGACTTATGCGCCTTCACGCCTTGCTGTTAATGCATCAGTTCTTGCCCGGAACCGGTCATTCATTTTCCCCAGTGCATTGGAACTCTGGGATGCGATATTAATGGTTTCCTGTGAAATCAGGGCATAGGTTTCAAATGCCTGTTCATAGGTTTGACACGCTTCTTCAAGGGCTTCAATGTTTACGGTCATGCTCTGGCTCATCTTAGCCCCTTTGATGGCGGCATTGCCAATGACAGTGGCCGTATCTTTCATGGTTTCTGCTGCGGCCTGCTGGACCATATCCAGGTGCTGCATGGTCTCCATCTGCTGCTCTGCAGCCACCCGGACCGCCAGGGCATTTTTAACAGCCGTTGAAAGGATCATGTCTGTCCTTTGAACCAGCCGTCTGACCAGATGGGAGTTTCTCACCATCATCTCTCCGCCGAATCGTGTCTGGAGATTTGAGTTGTCAATGGTCTGAAGATCCACCACAGCCATGGCAAGGTCAGAGGTCAATGTGGTCAAAGCTTCTTTGTTTCTCGGATCTTCAACCGTTTTTGAGTGATCCATGAGTTTCTGCCATATGATCTGTCCTAAAAAGATCTGCTCCTGAAGTTTTGGCTGGATATCTTTTAAGGTGTCGCAGATGGTGGACAGCTCTGCTGCATCAAAGGCTACCTGGTCGGCTTCATTTCTTAAATGATCGCGAATTCCGTCTATGGTGGAGTTAACGGTTTCCCTCCGTTCAGCAATAACTCTCAGGATTTCATCACCTTTGGGCAGCCGGTTCACGGTTTTTGTAAAAAGGCCCAGCATCTTTTTTGAAAAGGGCATCTCAGTTCTCGCCACCATGGTGGGGTTTACCTTGTCCAGTTCTGTTTTAATGGCCAGAATATTTTTCCCCACAGGAGAAGAAGCATCTGTGGCAACATTTTTAAGTACATTGCCCATTTTACGGTCATAAAGGCTTACCTGGGTCTGGGTCTCTTCCATGATTTTTTTGCCCAGTCCAAAAACAAAATTGCCAAGCTGCCAGTCAGAGGGGTCTTGTTTTATTTTTTCAAGAAATTCACCTGCCTCGGTCTCAACAGCCTGTATATCTTCAACGGCCAGGTGTTTGGGTTGTACCGGTTCAAGATTGGAAGGGGTCTGGACCGGGGTCAGTGCCCCTTGACCCGAAACCTGGGTGGCTTCGGCAAGTACGGGAGCTTTTGCCTGCTGAGCAACGCTTTGAAGGTCTTGTGCCACATCATTCATGTTATCCTCCTCTTAAGAGACACTATATAAAAAATTTATTTGTTTTATGAAAATTTGCCTGCAAGAAAATTTGCCATTGTCTTGAATTCAGCAGTCTCATTTTTTTCAACAATATCCCTGGACCGGTTGGAGACATCATGCAGGTTTTCGATTGTTTTTTTAAATATGTCAAACTGGTTTTTCCGGCTTTCCAATGACAGATCAAGGTATTCCTTGACAGTTTTGTAAAGATGTTCCCTGCCGATTTTTTTGATTTCATAGGTCAGGGCTTCACCGGGATATCTTTCCATCATGGAAGGAATGATCACTGTTAAGTCATCAATAACGGCTTCAACTTCACTGACCATTTCTTCGGGAAAATCAATATCTTTTCTCATCAGAAGATTTAGCTTTAATAAGGAATCCAGAATGGCTTTGTACTCCAGATCAGGTGATGTTTCAGAACGCGGGGCAGAAGAAGACGATGTGCTGTCTTCTGGTGCCGCCTTCTTAGCTCTATTTTTCATCATAATGCCAAAGCCGATGACTGCAATAATAAAGGCTGCTGCAATAATCGTTGTCATTGTGCTGCTCCTTGGGTTGTGTGGTGGTCAT